>NZ_JBAWTG010000006.1:0-127626 GCF_037106235.1 Methylobacterium nigriterrae
AGCCCTACCTGATCCAGAAGGGCTTCGTGCAGCGCACCCCGCGCGGACGCATCCTCACGCCCCACGCCTTCCGACATCTCGGCCTCACAACGCCAAAACGCGAAGCCGGCAGCCAGGCCGGGCTGTTCGCGGGCGACGGGGACGATGCGTGAGCGCCGCGTGACGGAGTTCGACTGGACCGGATCCCACGCGCTGCCGGTGCGCGTCTACTACGAGGACACCGACTTCTCGGGCTTCGTCTACCACGCGAGCTACCTGCGCTTCATGGAGCGCGGACGCACGGAATTGCTGCGCGGGCTCGCGGGCGACCAGTCCGACCTGCACCGGGACGCGGACGGCCTCGTCTTCGTGGTGCGGCGCATGGAGATCGACTACCTCAAGCCCGCCCGGATGGACGACGCGCTGACCGTGCTGACGGGCACGCGCGAATTGCGCGGGGCCTCCATGCACCTGACGCAGGCGGTGCGGCGCGGGGACGAGACGCTGGTGCGCGCCGAGGTGGTGGTGGCCTGCGTGCGCGACGGCCGGGCGATCCGGCTGCCCGAATCCCTGCGCCGGGCCCTGTCGCGGCCGGCCCGTGGCGCGGACCGCAACCAATCCTTAACCCTGCCGCCCCCTTAACTCATCCGGTCAAGACGTCGGCCGGGAGGGTTAAGCTCGGCCCATACTTTCGACAGATTCGACGGCGATCTCCGCTGATATCGCTCGACGATCGGACTGGAGCGCGAGGGCAGGCCCGCCGCGGCGCGGTCCGCCCGGGACTTGAGGACCTAGCCATGAACCCAGCCGATGCCATGCAGGCGGCGCAGGCGCCCGTCGCCGACATGACGCTGCTCGGCCTGTTCCTGCAGGCCCATTTCGTGGTCAAGATCGTGATGCTGGGGCTGCTCGGCGCCTCGATCTGGTGCTGGTCGATCATCGTCGACAAGACGCTGCTGTTCCGCCGCACCAAGGCCGAGATGGACGCGTTCGAGGACGCGTTCTGGTCCGGCCGCTCGCTGGAGGAGCTCTACCGCTCCTTCAACGACCGCCCGGCCACGGGCCTCGCCGCGCTCTTCGTCGCCGCCATGCGCGAGTGGAAGCGCTCCTTCGAGGGCTCGGGCCGTCAGATCCAGTCGCTCAGCCAGCGCATCGACAAGGTGCTCGACGTCACCATCCAGCGCGAGGTCGAGCGCCTCGATTCGCGCCTCCTGTTCCTCGCCTCGATCGGCTCGGCCGGCCCCTATATCGGCCTGTTCGGCACGGTCTGGGGCATCATGACCGCCTTCACGTCGATCGCCGCCTCGAAGAACACCTCGCTCGCGGTGGTGGCGCCGGGCATCGCCGAGGCCCTGTTCGCCACCGCCATCGGCCTGTTCGCGGCGATCCCCGCCGTGCTCGCCTACAACAAGCTGCAGGCGAGCGTCGCGAAGTCGCAGTCGCGCCTCGAGGGCTTCGCCGACGAGTTCTCGGCGATCCTCTCCCGCCAGATCGACGAGCGGCTCTCGCTCGCCGCCTGACCCCCAACCGGACGCGAGGACCAGCATCATGGGCATGGCCCACGCAGCGGCGCAGGGCGGCACCAAGCGGCGGCGGCGCGGCCGGCGCAGCGCCGCCATCAACGAGATCAACATGACGCCGTTCATCGACGTCGTGCTCGTGCTGCTCATCGTCTTCATGGTGGCGGCTCCCATGATGACGGTCGGCGTTCCCCTCGACCTGCCGCAATCGAAGGCGAGCCCGCTCAACTCCGACGTGAAGCCGGTGACGCTCTCGATCCGCCAGAGCGGCCAGATCTTCCTCGGCGAGGACGAGCTCAGCGACGACGCCATCGTGCCGAGGCTCACGGAGGTCTCGAAGTCGGGCTTCGACGAGCGCGTCTTCGTGCGCGGCGACAAGCGGGTCGATTACGGGCGCGTGGCGCAGGTGATGGCGATCGTGACGGGCGGGGGCTTCAAGAAGGTGGCCCTCGTCACCGAGCCCGAGCAGAGATAGCGGACGCTTCGCCGTGGCGCTCTCCTTCGACCGCAGGGAACCGGGGGTCTGGATCTCGGCCGGCGTGCACGCCGCGCTGCTGATCGTGGCGCTCGTAGGCATCTCGGCCGAGGCCCTGCCGGAGGCGCAGGAGGGCGTGCCCGTCGAGGTGATCACCGAGAACCAGTTCTCGGAGATCACCCGCGGCGAGCGCAACGCCGACAAGCCGATGCCGAACGCCGCCACGCGCGCCGACCGCAAGGCCGAGAAGGTCGAGGAGCGCGAGCCGGAGAACGCCAAGGTCGACGCGCCGGCCGCGCCCACCCGCACCGCCGACATGAAGCTCGCCAACGCCGACGAGATGCCGCTCAGGGCGAACGAGCCCGATCCGGCCGAGGAGGCGAAGGCTGCCAAGGCCGCCGAGAAGGCGGCCGAGAAGGCGGCGCAGGAGAAGGCCGAGAAGGCGGCCGCCAAGGCCGAGGCCAAGAAGGCCGAAGAGTCCAAGAAAGCCGAAGAGAAGAAAGCCGAGGCGGCCAAGGCCGCTGCCGAGAAGGCCGCCGCCGAGAAGGCCGAGGCCGCCAAGCGCGAGCAGCTCGACAAGCTGATCGAGCGCCAGGAGGCCGAGGCCGAGGCTGCCGAGGCGAAGGCCAAGGCGGAGGCGGCCGCCAAGGCCAAGGCGGAGGCGAAGGCCAGAGCGGAGGCAAAAGCCAAGGCTGAGGCCGAGGCGAAGGCCAAGGCCGCCGAGGCCGAGCGCCAGAAGGAGATCGCGGAGGCGAAGGCCGAGCGCGAGAAGGCGGAAGCCGCCGCCAAGGCGGAGGCGGCCGCCAAGGCCAAGGCCAAGGCGCTCGCCGACGCCAAGGCCAAGGCCGATGCCGAGGCCAAGGCCAAGCGCCAGGCCGAGCTCGCCGAGAAGTTCAGCGCGGGCGACATCCGCCAGATGCTCGCCTCGAAGGCGCCCTCGCAATCGACGGGCGCCACCGGCCACGACGTCCAGCGCACGGCGGCGCTCGGGGCCGCCACCGGCACGGCCCAGCGCCTGTCGCCGTCGCTGCGCGACGCCCTCGTCGGCATGCTGCAGCAGCAGATCGAGCGCTGCTACTCGGCCCCGCCCGGCGCGGCCCAGGGCGTCGTCCTGCCGATGCTCGACATCCGCCTGAACCCGAACGGCTCGCTCGCCGCCGAGCCCCGGATCATGCGCGGCGGCGCCAGCGCGGTCGACCAGTCGATCGCGCAGGCGGCGCTGCGCGCCGTGCGGCGCTGCGCGCCCTACAAGATCCCGGCCCAGTACGCGCCGTTCTACAACGACTGGAAAGCCATCAACGCGGAGTTCGAGTTCTCGGCGGCCTGACCCGCCGGGCGATCCCTCCCTGCCAGCGCAGACGTTCCCGGAACATCAGAATCATGCCCCATCGCCCGTCCCCGCGGCGCCGCACCGTCGCCACGCTGCTCGCCGCCCTCGCGCTCGCCCTGTTCGGCGGCCTGACGCCGGCCTTCGCGCAGCTGCAGCTGCGCATCGGCGGCGGCGCCTTCCAGCCGATGCCGATCGCCGTGACGGACTTCTCCGGCGACCCGAGCCTCGGCAGCCTCGTCTCGAGCGTGGTGACGAACAACCTGCGCCGCTCGGGCTACTTCGCGCCGCTGGAGAAGGGGCGCTTCCCCGAAGCGCCGCAATTCGATGCGGCCCCGAACTTCGAGAAGTGGCGCACCACCGGCGTGCAGGGCCTCGTCACCGGCCGCGTCTCGCGCGACGGCTCCGGGCGCCTCAAGGTCGAGTTCCGGCTCTGGGACGTGACCTCGGGCCAGCAGATGACCGGCCAGCAATACGCCACCGATCCGGCCAATGCCCGCCGCACCGGCCATCTCGTCTCGGACGCGGTCTACACCAAGATCACGGGGATCGGCCCCTTCTTCGACAGCCGCATCGCCTTCGTGGACGAGTCCGGCCCGAAGGAGAACCGCCGCAAGCGCCTGATGGTGATGGATCAGGACGGCGCCAACGTGCGGGCCCTGACCACGGGCGAGAACGCGATCGTGGCGCCGCGCTACTCGCCCGCCACCCAGGACATCGCCTTCATGGCGCAGCAGACGGGCCACCAGCCGCGCATCCAGGTGATCAACCTCGAGACGGGCGCGCGCCAGGCGGTCGGCAATTTCGACTCGATGAGCGCGAGCCCGCGCTTCTCGCCGGACGGGCGCCGCCTCGTGCTCAGCGTGCAGCAGGGCGGCAACGCCGACATCGTGACGATGGACCTCGCCTCGAAGGCGCAGCGCCCGATCACCCAGGGCATGGCCATCGACACCTCGCCGACCTACGCGCCGGACGGCAGTCAGATCGTGTTCGAATCCGACCGCGGCGGCTCGCAGCAGATCTACGTGATGGGCGCGGACGGCTCGAACCCGCACCGGATCTCCTTCGGCGAGGGCTCGGCCTCGCAGCCGGCCTGGTCGCCGCGGGGCGACCTCATCGCCTTCACGCGCCAGCGGAAAGGCGGTTTCGCCATCTGCGTGATGAAGCCGGACGGCTCGGGCGAGCGCGTGCTCACCGAGGGCTTCCACAACGAGGGCCCGACCTTCGCGCCGAACGGCCAGTACGTGCTGTTCTTCCGCGATCCCGGCGGGCAGGGCGGCGGCAAGCTCTACATGGTCGACATCACCGGCCGCGTGGAGCAGCCGGTGCCGACGCCGAGCTACGCCTCCGACCCGACCTGGTCGCCGCTGCTCGCGGGGAAATGAGCAGGCCTCCCCGCTCCCTGGCGGGGCGCGGGGAGAACCCCGGACGGCCCCGCGCTGGTCAGCGCTCCGTCAGCAGCCGGTCGCGCGCCCTGAGCGCAGGGAACAGGCGCCCCCACAGGAGAGCCACCAGCATCGTGGCGAGGCCCCCCGCCACCACGGCCGGCACCGCCCCGATCAGCGCCGCGAGCGTGCCCGACTCGAACTCGCCGAGCTCGTTCGAGGCACCGATGAAGACGGTGTTCACGGCCGAGACGCGGCCCCGCATGGCGTCCGGGGTCTCGCCCTGGACGAAGCTCTGGCGCACGTAGACGCTGATCATGTCGGCCGCGCCCGTGACGAACAGGCAGGCCATCGAGAGCGGCAGCGAGCGCGACAGGCCGAACACCGTGATCGCCAGGCCGAACACCGCCACCGCCTGCAGCATGCGCGCGCCGGCCTTGCGCTGGAGCGGCCAGGTGGCGAGCAGGATCGCCATCACGACGGCGCCCGCCGCCGGCATGCTGCGCAGCGCCCCGAGGCCGAGCGGGCCGACATGCAGCACCTCGGCCGCGAAGATCGGCAGGAGGGCGGTGGCGCCGCCGAGCAGCACCGCCACGAGATCGAGGCTGATCGCGCCGAGAACCACGGGCTGCGCCCAGATGTAGGACAGACCCGCCGACAGGGTCGCCCAGGTGACGGGCGGCCGCTCGGGGAGGCGCGCCGGCCGGAAGCGCACGGCCGCGATGAGCCCGCCCGCGAGCGCGAAGCTCACGGCCGCGCCCCCGAACACCACGGCCGGACCCAGCGCGTAGAGGAAGCCGCCGAGCGCCGGCCCCAGCACCGAGGCGCTCTGCCAGAGCGACGAGTTCCAGGCGATGGCCGGGCCGAACAGGTCGCGGGGCACCAGCGTCGGCAGGAGGGCCTGGAGCGCCGGGTTGGCGAAGGCCCGGGCCGTGCCGACGAGGATCACGAGGGCGTAGACGGGCCAGACCGCGCCGGTGCCGAATTCCGCGACCCCGAGCAGCGCGAGGCTCGCGGCGGCCTGCACCCCGAAGGCCGCGGCCGCCACGAGGCGGCGGTCGTAGGTGTCGGCGACGTGGCCGGTGACGAGGGCGCTCAGCATCGCGGGCAGGAAGCTCGCGAGGCCGACGAGGCCGAGCGCCAGGGCCGAGCGCGTCAGGTCGTACACGAACCAGCCGAGGGCCACCGCCTGCATCTGGTAGGCGAGGCCGGTGAGGAAGCGGGCCGCCCCGAACAGGCGGAAATCTCCGTTGCGGAAGACGATCCAGCCGGAGGTGGCGCGCGCGAGCATGGCCGCGGTGCTGGACGGGCGGCTCGGGATCGTCAAGCCACGATCGGGCGAGGACGCTCCTGCCCGCGAGCGGGCTTGGCGGTGCACGCCTCTCACCTCTCCCGTGCGGGAGAGGTCGAGTCCGCGGCACGCGGACCGGGTGAGGGATCAGGTTTGTCCGGACAAGTCGCACCCCTCACCCCGACCCTCTCCCGAACGGGAGAGGGGGGCGCGTCGCGTCCTCCGGGCCGTCGCCCGTTACGATGTCAAATGTGTCAGCCCAGAAGGGAGAGGGGGAATCCCGCGCCTATCTCAGCGCGGCGCTGCGCGGTTCCGTGACCGGCGGGATCGGCTCCAGGGCGGCGAGCACCGTCCCCTGTGTCAGGATCTGCGGCAGGATCGCGGGCTCGGCGGCGCCCGCGTAGAGGAGGTAGAGCGGCACGCCGCTGCGGCCGTGGCGCTCGAGGATCCGCGTGATCTCGGGGTTCTGGTTCGTCCAGTCGCCCTTGAGATAGGTGACGCCGCGCAGCTTGAGCGCGGCGCGCACGGCCTCCGTCGACAGGGCCGTGCGCTCGTTGACCTGGCAGGTGATGCACCACGCCGCCGTCAGGTTGACGAGGACCGGGCGGCCCTCGGCCCGGAGCGCGTCGAGGCGCGCCTGCGTGAAGGCCTCCGTGCCCTCCGCCCGCGCGGCGGCGGTCCCGGCGCGATCCGCGTCGAGGGTAACGGTGAGGCCGCCGACCGCGACGAGGGCGGCACCCGCGAGGCCCCGTGCGAGGCGGCCGGCCAGCGGCGGGGCGAGCCGGCCGCGCTCCCAGGCCCAGGCCGCGAAGCCGACGAGGACTAGGCCGATCAGCCCGGAGAACAGGCCGGCCGGGCCGACCTGCTGCGACAGGACCCAGACGAGCCACGCCACGGTGGCGTAGACCGGGAAGGCGAGGAGGCCCTTGAGCGTCTCCATCCAGGCGCCCGGCCGCGGCAGGCGCCGCAGGGCGCCCGGGAATGCCGTCAGCAGCAGGAAGGGCAGGGCGAGCCCGAGGCCGAGGCTGGCGAAGACGAGGAGGCTCACGGCCGCCGGCTGCGTCAGCGCGAAGCCCACCGCCGCGCCCATGAAGGGGGCCGTGCAGGGCGTGGCGACGATCGTCGCGAGCACGCCCGTGAAGAACGAGCCCTCGAGCCCCGCCCGCCGGGTCAGGCCGTCGCCGATCCCGGCGAGGTTGGAGCCCAGATGCACGACGCCCGACAGGCTGAGGCCCATCGCGAGGAGCAGGTAGGCGAGGCTTGCCACCACGATCGGCGATTGCAGCTGGAAGCCCCAGCCGATCCCGGCGCCCCCGCTCTTCAGCGCGACGAGGAGCCCGGCGAGCCCGACGAAGCTCGCCAGCACGCCGCCCGTGTAGGCGAGCCCGTGCAGCCGCACCCGGGCGGCCGACTCGCCCGAGTGCCGCACGAGGCTCATGACCTTGATCGACAGGACCGGGAAGACGCAGGGCATCAGGTTGAGGAGGAGCCCGCCGAGGAACGCGAGGCCGGCCGCGCTCCACAGGGTCAGCGTCTCGTCCGGTGCCGCGACGGGCGCTGGGGCCGCCTCGTCGGAAACTTGCGCGGCCGCGGCCGGCGGGGGCGGCGCCGCGCCGAGGCCGAAGGCCTGCCGCGCGGGGCCGTCGGGGGAATCGGTCTCGACCGTGAGCACGCCCGGCAGGTCGCTCGGCGCCGGCTCGCCCGGGTTTGCGCGGGTGAGCGTCAGCCGCACGGTGCCCCCGCCGATCGCCAGATCCTGCGGGGCGGCGTTGTCGATCGCCGTCTCGGAATAGGGGAAGAAGGCGGCCGAGCGGACGCCCCGGCGGGCGAGGTCCGGCGCGTCGAGGCTGAGGACGAGGCGCTCGCCCTCCCGGGACAGGCGTGCCGGGCCCGGCGCCGGCTTCGGCAGCGCCTCGCGGGCGCGGGCGAACAGGGCGGCGTTGGCGGGGTCGGGGGCGGCCGGCCCGCTCCCCGCCGGCAGCGTCAGGGCGAGCTCGGCCGAGCCCGGCACGCAGATCTCCTCGCAGACGAGGTAGCCGAGCCGGGCCTTGAGATGCAGCGGCTCGGCCGGGTCGAGGCTCGGCGGCGGCGTCAGCGTGACGAGCAGCGTCGTCTCGCCCGCATAGCCGTAGTTCATCAGGGTCGCGACGGGGATGCGCTCGGGTGCCGGCCACTGGATCGGCCCGGCCGAGAAGCCGGCCGGCAGCGTCCAGACCACCTCCGGCGGCAGCCCGGAATCGCCGGGATTACGCCAGTAGACATGCCAGTTCGGCTTCATCGCCATCCGGATGCCGACCGTGAAGGGCTCGCCCGCGCGGATCGCCGCGGGCTCGGCCACGAGGCTCGCGCGCACGAGGTCGGCGGGCGTCTTCGGTCCCTGCGCCGCGGCGGGAGCGGCGAGGCTGGCGGCGAGGAGGGAGAGAAGGAAGAGGAGGCGGGTCATCGTAATCTTACGCGTGCCGGGGCAGCACGGTTACGCTGGGACGCGAGCTTAGGGCGTTTCTCGGTCGGCGCAATCGAGGCGGGGCGCGCGACGCGGTCGCGGCGCGCGTTGCCTCGGGCCGCCCATGCGCTATGGAGCGGCCACCCATGCCCGCGCCCCTCGCACCCATCCCCGCCGATCCGGCGATCCCGCCCGCCGAGGCGCCCGCCCGCCTCGAACTCGCCGGGATCGGCTGCCGGTTCGGATCGGTGCGCGCCCTCGACGGAGTCTCGCTCAAGGCCGGCCCCGGCGAGATCCTGGGGCTGCTCGGCGATTCCGGCTGCGGCAAGAGCACGCTCCTGCGGATCGTCGCCGGGCTGGAGCGGGCGCAGGACGGCGAGATCCGATTCGACGGGCGCGCGGTCGATCCGGGCCTGCCCCCGGAGGCCCGCGGCGTCGGGCTGATGTTCCAGGACTACGCGCTGTTCCCGCACCTGACGGTGGCCGAGAACGTGCGCTTCGGCCTCAACCGCCTGCCTCGGCACGAGGCCGCGGCGGTCGCGGCGGCGCGGCTCGGGCAGGTCGGGCTCGCGAACCGGGCCGCGAGCTACCCCGCGACGCTCTCGGGGGGCGAGGGCCAGCGCGTGGCGCTCGCGCGCGCCCTGGCGCCGGGCCCCCGCATCCTCCTCCTCGACGAGCCCTTCTCGAACCTCGACCGGCGCACCCGCGACCGCGTGCGGGCCGATACGCTCGCCGTGGTGCGGGCGGCCGGCATCACCACGCTCCTCGTCACCCACGATCCCGAGGAGGCGCTCGCCTTCTGCGACCGCATCGCCCTGATGCGGGCGGGCCGCGTCGTCCAGGCGGGCAGCGGCGCCGACCTCTACCGGCGCCCGGCCACGCGCTTCGCCGCGCGCTTCTTCGGGGACCTCGTCGAGATCCCCGGCCGCTGCCGCGGCGGCGTCGTCGAGACGCCCTTCGGCCGCCTTCCCGCGCCGGGCTTCGCCGAGGGCGCGCCCGTGCTGGCCTGCCTGCGCCCGGAGGCGATCCGCCTCGTCGCGGCCGGGGACGGCCTGACCGGGCGCGTCGCCGGCCGGGCCTATCTCGGCAGCCACGCGCGGCTCGAGATCGCCGCCGAGGGCCTCGCGGAGCCCCTGAGCCTCGCGGTGTCGCCCGATGATTCGCTGCGCCCGGGCGATGCCGTCGGCCTCGTCCGCACGGTTCCGGACGCCTTTATTTTTTCGGCCGGCACGGATTAAATCCCGAGCCTGGTCCGATCCCGGCCATTTTCCCGGATTTCCGGCGGTTTAGTTTTTAACTGTTTTAAATCAAAGACTTCGCACTTGCTTTTCCGATGCTGATCCGCCTTGAACCTCGTCTTGTGATCAGAGCGGGGAGACGCCGGATGCGGGCAGGGATCGGGACTATCGGGATCATCGCCGGGCTGCTCGCCGGGGCTGCAGGCGCGCGGGCCGCGGAGGTCAACCTCTACACGACGCGCGAGCCCGGGCTGATCCGCCCGCTCCTCGACGCCTTCACGGCCAGGACCGGCACCACGGTCAACACGGTCTTCGTCGAGAAGGGGCTCGCCGAGCGCGTGGCCGCCGAGGGCGCCCGCGCCAGCGCCGACGTGCTGATGACCGTCGATATCGGCAACCTCATCGACATCGTCGACCGCGGGCTCGCCCAGCCGGTCCGGTCGGCCGCCCTCGAAGCCGCGGTTCCCGCCCAGCTGCGCGACACGGACGGCCGCTGGTTCGCGCTCTCGACCCGCGCCCGCGTCGCCTACGCGGATGCCAAGGACTTCGCCGGCCTGAACGCCCTGACCTACGAGGACCTCGCCGACCCGAAATGGAAGGGCAAGCTCTGCCTGCGCTCGGGCCAGCACCCCTACAACACGGCGCTCATCGCCCATTACCTCGTCAAGCACGGCCCCGAGAAGACGGAAGGCTGGCTGCGCGGGCTCAAGGCGAACCTCGCCAAGAAGCCCGCCGGCGGCGACCGCGACGTGGCGCGCGACATCCTGGCCGAGACCTGCGAGCTCGGGCTCGGCAATTCCTACTATGTCGGCCTGATGCGCTCCGGCCGCGGCGGCCCCGAGCAGCAGAAATGGGGCGAGGCCATCCAGGTGGTGCTGCCCACCTTCGCGGGCGGCGGCACCCACGTGAACGTCTCGGGCGCGGTCGTCGCCAGGAACGCACCGAACCGGGACGAGGCGGTCAAGCTCCTCGAATACCTCGTCTCGGACGAGGCGCAGGGGATCTACGCCCGGACGGATTACGAGTACCCCGTGAAGGCCGGCGCGCCCGTCGACCCGCTGCTGACGGCGCTCGGGCCGCTCACCATCGACGCCGTCCCGGTCGCCGAGATCGCCCGCAACCGCAAGGCCGCGAGCCTCCTCGTCGACAAGGTCGGCTTCGACAATTGAGGCCGTGATCGGCCGCCCGGCGCGGCGCGCCCGCTCCCCGCAAGGGGCGGGAGCGCCGCGTCGGGCGGCGAGGGTCGCGCAAGTTCGAGGAGGAACGGCCCGGCCATGAGCCTCCCGCTGGCACGCAGCCTGCGCGCGCCGCCCGTGCCGGGGACGCCCATCTGGGCGATCGCCGCCCTGGCGCTGATCGGCCTCGTCCTCAGCCCGCTCGTGTCGCTGGCGCTCGCGGCGCTGCAGGGCTCGGGCGAGCTCTGGCCGCACCTCCTCGCCTACGTGCTGCCGCAGGCCGTGGCGCAGACGGCGGGGCTGCTCGCGGGGGTCGGGCTCGTCGTGGTCCTCGTCGGCACCGGCACGGCCTGGCTCGTGGCGGCCTTCGACTTTCCGGGCCGGCGCCTCCTCGAGATCGGGCTGCTGCTGCCGCTCGCGGTGCCGACCTACATCGTGGCCTTCGCCTATCTCGACCTGCTGCACCCGCTCGGGCCCGTGCAGTCGCTCCTGCGCGCCGGCCTCGGGCTGACGAACCCGCGGGAACTCTCCCTGCCGGACCTGCGCTCGCTGCCGGGCTGCATCCTGCTGCTCGGCTTCGTGCTCTACCCCTACGTCTACCTGCCGACGCGGGCGCTCTTCCTCATGCAGGCCGGCAACCTCCTCGAGGCCGCCCGCACCCTGGGGCGGGGGCCCGCCGCGACCTTCCTGCGGGTCGCCCTGCCGCTCGCCCGGCCGGCGGTGGCGCTCGGGGCGAGCCTCGCCCTGATGGAGGCGCTCAACGACATCGGGGCGGCGGAATTCCTCGGGGTGCGGACCCTGACGGTCCAGGTCTACGCCACCTGGGTCAACCGCTCGGACCTCGCGGGCGCGGCGCAGATCGCCCTCGTCATGCTCGTCGTGGTGATCGGCCTCGTGGCGGCGGAGCGCTGGGCCCGGCGCGGGCGCGGCTTCGCGGGCTCGGCGCAGCGCCCGCGCGGCCTCGCGCGCATGCCTCTGACGGGAATGCGGGGGCTGGCGGCGCTCGCCCTCGGCCTCGCACCGATCGCGCTCGGATTCCTGATCCCGGCCGCCTATCTCGCCCACTCGGCCGCGGGCCGGATCGCCCGGGCCGGGCTGCCGGAGCGGCTGCCGGCCGAGATCCTCAGCACGGTCCTGTACGCGGGCAGCGCGACGCTGATCGCGGGGGCGATCGGCTTCCTCGTGGCGGCGAGCCCCCGCCTTCTCTCGCGCCGGCTGGGGCCCGGCTTCATCCAGCTCGCGAGCCTCGGCTACGCGCTGCCGGGCACCATCCTGGCGATCGGGCTGCTCGGGCCGCTCGCGCTCGCCGATTCGGCGCTCGCCGCCGCCACGAGCGCGGTGTTCGGCGCGGCCCCGGCGCTGATCGGCCTCGGCACCGGCGGTGCCCTCGTCACCGCCTATCTCGTGCGCTTCCTCGCGGTGGCGGTCGGCACCTGCGAGGCGGGCCTCGCGCGGGTGCCCGGCACCCTGCCGGACGCGGCCCGGATGCTCGGGCGCGGCCCCGTCGCGACGCTCGCCCGCGTGCAGCTGCCCCTGACCTGGCCGGCGATCGTGAGCGGCGCGCTGCTCGTCTTCGTCGACTGCGTGAAGGAGCTGCCCGCCACCCTGCTGCTGCGCCCGCTCAACGTCGAGACGCTGGCGACCCACCTCTACGGCGAGGCGGTGCGCGGCACCTACGAGGACGGCGCGGTGGCGGCCCTCCTCATCGTGCTGGTGGGGCTGATCCCCGTGGCGGTGCTGCTGCGGCTCGGCAGGCGCGGGCCGCGGGTTCCGTGATCACCCCCGCCGGCTCGAGCTCCGCAGCACCGGGCGTCCGCTCAGCACCACCTTGCGCACGGGCTGGTCCGGCGTCCGGATCCGCTCGAACAGCAGGCTCATCGCCTCGGCGCCGATCTCCGCCACGGGCTGCTCGATCACGGTGAGCCCCGGCTCGACGAGCTCGGTCCAGGGCTCGTTGTCGAAGCCCGCCAGCGCCAGCCCGCCGGGCACCGGCAGGGACAGCCCGCGGGCCGCCCGCACCGCGCCCATCAGCATGAGGCCGTTCGACAGGATCAGCGCCTCGGGCCGCGCCTCGCCAGAGAGCCAGCGCGCCGCCTCGGCCTCGGCGGCCGCCGCGTTCGGCAGGCAGGCGCGGGCGGCCGGCGCCAGCCCGTGGCGGGCCATCGCCGCCTCGTAGCCGGCGCGGCGCTCCTGCGCGGTGGAACTCGTCGAGCCGAACAGTCCCCCGATCCGCCGGAAGCCCTGCTCGGCCAGATGGTCGACGAGGGCGGCGGCCGCCGCCGCGTTGTCGAGCACGACGGCATCGTAGCTGCCCGGCGGGCCGGCCCGGTCGATGAAGACCGCCGGAAAGTCGAGGTCGCCGGCCTTCAGCCCCTGCGCCGTGGCCCGGGTCGGCGCGAAGATCACGCCGGTGACGCGCTCCTCCTGCATCAGGCGCAGGTACATCGCCTCCCGTTCGGGATCCTCGTCGGTGTTGCACAGGATGACCCGCATCCCGGCCTGAAAGGCGGCGTCCTCGACGGACCGGCTCACCGCCGTGAAGAACGGGTTGCGGATATCGGCCACGATCAGGCCGATCGTCTGGGTCGCCTGCGAGCGCAGGCGGCGCGCCGAGAGGTTCGGCCGGTAACCGGTGGCGCGCACCGCCGCCTGCACCTGCTCGCGCAGCGCCTCGCTCACCGGGCCCTTGCCGAGCGCGCGCGACACCGTCGCGGTCGAGACGCCCGCCGCGCGGGCCACGTCGCGGATACCGACACTCATGGTACGGGAAACGTTTGCAGCCACATACGACCGGTTGTGCCACGGCGCCTCCTCCGCGGCAAGCCTTCACGGATGCGTGAAGCAGTCGAGTGATTGACAGTGATACTGAAAACGTTTTCAGTAGCCGCAACAACGAATACACGAATCATGCGGGAGGAGCACGCCATGCTCGCGCCGACGCCGAACCTGACGCCCCGTCTTCTCGTCCGCACGGCGGTGGCGCCGCGCGACAAGGAGGACGCCATCGCGCAGGCGGCCCAGCTCCTGATCGCGGCCGGCTGCATCGATCCGGCCTACGCGGACAGCATGAGGCGGCGGGAGGAGGTGGCCAACACCTACCTCGGTCACGGTGTCGTCATCCCGCACGGCATGGTCGACGATCGCCACCTCGTGCGCGAGAGCGGCCTGGCGGTGCTGCAGGTGCCGGACGGCATCGCGTGGCACGACGGCCAGACCGCCCATTTCGTGGTCGCGATCGCGGCCCAGTCCGACACCCACATCACGGTGCTGCGCCGGCTCACCCGCCTGATCCAGGACGAGGCGCGCCTCGAGCGCCTGCGCACCACGACGCGCCAGGCGGATATCGCCGAGGCGTTCACCGAGGATCCGGCGGCGCCGGGCTCCGCCGGCCCCGCGACGGACCTGCGCCAGCGCTTCGACTGGACGGTGGATTATCCGACCGGCCTGCACGCCCGCCCGGCCTCGCACTGGGTCGAGACCGCCCGCGCCTGCCCGGCCCGCATCCAGGTGCGGCACGGATCCCGGGTGGCGGATGCCAAGAACCTGATCGCGCTGCTGCAGCTCGGACTGCGCTGCGGCGACGCCGTGGTGATCTCGACGGAGGGCGACGACGAGGCCGGCGCGCTCGCCAGGATCTGCGCCGCCGTCACCGGCCTCAGCGCCGGCGAGAAGGCCGCCGCCCAGCGCGCGGCCGAGGCCGCCGCCAGGGAAGCGAGCCCGGTCGCGGGCTGGAACCCGGCGGACGGCCCCCGGATCCTGCCCGGCATCGGCGCGAGCCCCGGCATCGCCATCGGGCCGGTCCACGTGCTCGCCTCCGCCGAGATCACGGTGCCGGACGAGCCGGAGCCGCTGACGAGCGGCGGCGACCGCCTGCACGCGGCGCTCGCGGCGACGGGCGACCAGCTCAGGGCGCTCGCCGACGACACCGAGCGCCGGCTCGGCAAGGCGGATGCCGGGATCTTCAGGGCGCAAGGCGAGCTCATCGCCGATACCGATCTCATCACGCTGGCCTGCCAGCTCATGGTCGAGGGCCACGGCGTCGCCTTCGCGTGGAGCCGGGCCGTGGACCGGCTCGCCGGCCAGCTCGCCGCGCTCGGCAACCCGGTCCTCGCGGGCCGCGCCGCGGACCTGCGCGACGTCGGGCGGCGGGTGCTGGCGCAGATCGACCCCGCGCTGACGAGCGGGCACGACCTGCCGGACGAGCCCTGCATCCTGATCGCGCCCGACCTCGCGCCCTCCGACACGGCCGGCCTCGACCCGGCCCGCGTGATCGGGCTCGCCACCGCCCAGGGCGGGCCGACCTCCCACACGGCGATCCTGGCGCGCACGCTCGGCATCCCGGCCGTGGTGGCGGGCGGGGCCGGGCTCCTGGCACTGCGGAACGGCACCCGCGCGATCCTCGACGGCAGCGCGGGCCGCCTCTACCTCGACCCGAGCGAGGCCGACATCGCCTCGGCCGCCGCCTGGCGCGAGCGCCAGCGCGAGACGGCCGCGGAGGAGGCCCGCGAGCGGGCGCGGCCAGCCCGCACCCGCGACGGCCACGCCATCGCCATCGGGGCGAACGTCAACAATCCCGAGCAGGTCCCGTTCGCGCTGGACCAGGGCGCCGAGGGCGTCGGCCTGATGCGCACCGAGTTCCTGTTCCTCGAGCGCGGCGAGAGCCCGAGCGAGGACGAGCAGTTCGAGACCTACCGCGACATGCTGAAGGCTCTCGACGGGCGCCCGCTGATCGTGCGCACGCTCGATATCGGCGGCGACAAACAGGTGGCCCACTTGCAGCTGCCCCGGGAGGAGAACCCGTTCCTCGGCGTGCGCGGCGCCCGCCTGCTGCTGCGCCGGCCCGACCTGATGGAGCCGCAGCTGCGGGCCCTCTACCGGGCGGCCCGGGAATGCGTGGCGCCGGGCGCCCCCGGCGGAAAGGACGCGCCGCTCTCCATCATGATGCCGATGATCACCTCGGTGCCGGAGGTGCTGCGCCTGCGCGAGACCTGCGAGCGCATCCGCGCCGAGGCCGGCGCGCCGGAGGTGCCGCTCGGCATCATGATCGAGGTGCCGGCCGCCGCGATCCAGTCCGACGCTCTGGCCCAGTACTGCGACTTCTTCTCGATCGGCACCAACGACCTGACGCAGTACGCGCTGGCGATCGACCGCCAGAACACCGAGCTCGCCCCCGAGGCCGATTCCCTGCACCCCGCCGTGCTGCGGCTCATCCACATGACCTGCGAGGGCGCGGCCCGGCACCGACGCTTCGTCGGGGTCTGCGGCGGCATCGCGGGCGATCCCTTCGGCGCCTGCCTGCTGGCGGGCCTCGGCGTGCACGAGCTCTCGATGACGCCGCGCGACCTGCCCGGCGTGAAGGCGCGGCTGCGCGCCGCCGAGATGGGCGAGCTCCGGGCGCTCGCCGCCCGCGCCTGCGCGCAGGAGGACGCGGCCGCGGTCCGCGCCCTCGACACGGCCGGGATCGGGGATGCCGCGTGAGCGCCGTCGTCACCCTCACGCTCAACCCGGCGATCGACCGGACCGTCACCCTCGACCGGCTGATCCCCGGCGCCGTGCACCGCGCCCGGAGCGTGCGCTCGGACGCGGGCGGCAAGGGCGTCAACGTCGCCCGCTGCCTCGCCGACTGGGGCATCCCGGTGGCCGCCACCGGCATCCTGGGCCAAGACAACGCCGCGCCATTCGAGCAATGCCTGGCCGCCAAGGGCATCGACGACCGCTTCGTCTGGATCCCGGGCGAGACCCGCACCAACCTGAAGCTCCTCGACCTCGGCGCCTCCGACACCACGGACATCAACCTGCCGGGCCTCGACGTGACGCCCGGCATCCTCGAGACGGTGCGGGCCGTGCTCGTCGACATGACGGCGCCGGACGGGATCGCGGTGCTGGCCGGCAGCCTGCCCGGCAGCCTGCCGGCTGACACCTACGCGCGCCTGACGCGGGAGCTGAAGGCGCGCGGCGCCCGCGTGATTCTCGACGCCTCCGGCCCGGCGCTCGCCGCCTCGCTCGCCGCCGGGCGCGAGGCGCTGCCCTACGCGATCAAGCCGAACCGGCACGAGCTGGAGGAATGGGCGGACCGCCCGCTGAGCGGCCTCGCCGACGTGATCGCGGCGGCGCGCGCGCTCCGGGCGAGCGGCATCCCCCTCGTGGCGGTCTCGCTCGGGCCCGAGGGCGCGCTGTTCGCGACGGAGGCGGAGGTACTGCACGCCCATCCGCCCGCCACGCAGGTGGCGAGCACCGTGGGGGCGGGCGACGCGCTGGTGGCCGGCCTCGTCGCCGGCCTTCACGAGGGCCGCCCGCTCGCCGACACCGCCCGCCTGGCGCTCGCCTTCGCGGCCGGCAAGCTGACGGGGCCCGGTGCCAACCTGCCCGGGCGCGACGCGGTCGAGGCGATCGCCCGCACGATCCGGGTCGAGGAGGCCGGGCCGTGACGAGGGCCGCGGCGCGCCTGCGCCGCCGCCGGGAGCAGTGACCCGCCGCCCGGCGCATCGTGGCGCCTGAACGAGAATCCGAGAGATCCTGGAGGAAACCATGGCACAGCTGTTGGCGGTGGTGGGAGGCGGCGACCTCTCGACCCACGCCGTTCTCGCCGTCGAGGCCCTGCGCCGGGCCGCGGGGCGCCGCAACCAGCCGATCGCGCTGGAGCTGCGCGGCCCGGGCACCGGCGGCAACCCGCTGCCCGAATCCGCGATCCGGGGCGCCGAGGCGGTGCTCCTCGTCGGCTCGGGCGACCTCGGCGAGGGCCGGTTCGGGACCCTGCGGCGGGCGAAGGTGGCGATCGAGGACGTGCTCACCGACGTCAACGCCGTGATCGACCGGGTGCTCGGCGCCGGCGCGGGCTTGGCCGACGCCGGCTCCGGGGCGACAGCGAAGCGGATCGTCGCCGTCACCTCCTGCCCGACGGGCATCGCCCACACCTTCATGGCGGCCGAAGGCATCCAGAGCGCGGCCAAGGTGCTCGGCCACGCGGTCCGGGTCGAGACGCAGGGATCGGTCGGCGCCCGCGACGCGCTGACGGCGGACGAGATCGCGGCGGCCGACATCGTGCTGATCGCGGCCGATACCGGCGTCGACCGGGCGCGCTTTGCCGGCAAGCGGGTCTACGCGACGAGCACCAAGGCGGCGATCCGCGACGGCAAGGGCCTGATCGCGACCGCGCTCGCGGAGGCGCGCCCGCAGGCGGCGGGCGAGCCCGACGCGAAGGCGGGGGTGGACGGCCCCGCCCGGCCCGCGGCCGCGGAGACGAAGGCCGGCGCCTACAAGCACCTGATGACGGGCGTCTCCTTCATGCTGCCCTTCGTGGTGGCGGGCGGCCTCCTGATCGCCCTCGCCTTCGCCTTCGGGGGCATCGACGCGATGGCGCCGGGGAACGCCGGCACCCTCGGCTACGCGCTCGGCGAGATCGGCGCGAAGGGGGCCTTCGCGCTGATCGTGCCGGCGCTCGCCGGCTACATCGCCTACTCGATCGCGGACCGGCCCGGCATCGCGCCCGGCATGATCGGCGGCATGCTCGCCGCCAACCTCCAGGCCGGCTTCCTCGGCGGCATCGCGGCGGGCTTCATCGCCGGCTACACGGCGCGCTTCCTCAACCGCCACATCCGGCTGCACCGGAACCTCGAGGGGCTGAAGCCCGTCCTGATCCTGCCGCTGCTCGCCACCCTCGTGACCGGGCTGCTGATGGTCTACGTCGTCGGCGTGCCGGTGGCCGCGATCCTGTCGGCGCTGACGGGCTGGCTCAAGGGCATGCAGGGGGCGGGCGCGCTCGTGCTCGGCCTCGTCCTCGGCGGCATGATGGCGGTCGACATGGGCGGCCCGATCAACAAGGCCGCCTACGCCTCCGCGGCCGCGCTGATCTCCTCGGGCGTCTACGCCCCGATGGCCGCCGTGATGATCGGCGGGATGACGCCGCCGCTCGGCATCGCGCTCGCAACCCGCCTCTTCCCCGGCCGCTTCACGGCCCCCGAGCGCGAGGCCGGGGGCGCCGCGGCGGTGCTCGGGGCCGCCTTCATCACCGAGGGCGCGATTCCCTTCGCGGCGGCGGATCCGCTGCGGGTGATCCCCTCGATGGTGGCGGGCTCCGCCATCGCCGGCGCCGCCGCGCTCAGCCTCGGCGTCGAGCTGAAGGTGCCACATGGCGGCCTGTTCGTGCTGCCGATCCCGAACGCGGTGACGAACCTGACCGGCGCCGTGATCGCGCTGGTGGCCGGCACGGTCGTGACCGCGCTCATGGTCGGGCTCCTGAAGAAACGCGTGCCCTGAGGCGCCGCGGACACGGACGGGCGCCGCGCATCCGGTCTAGTCTTGGATAGGCAAGTTGATCGACCGGACAACTGACAGAAAATACTTCAAAATTCTGCGAAAACCGAACCCGGCGCAGATCGGGGCAACAAAAATGCTCAACAAGCACATCAGGGGGACGGACATGAGGGTGGGGTTGATGATGGCCGCGCTGGCACTCGGCGCGGTGGGAGGTGTCGAGGCGCGGGCGCAAGGGGCGCAGGGGGCCGGAACCGGCATCGCCGTGCCGGCGACGGTGCCGCGTCCGGCCAACCGCCTGCGCCCGGTGAGCCCGCCGCCGCAGGACGGGCAGGGCTTCGGCGGCGGCGACAGCGCCGCGGAGGCCGCCGACGTCCTCGGCCAGACCGCGACCCCGCCGACCCTGTCGCCCGGCACCTTCGACCTCGGCAACGGCCTGAGCCTCCTCCTCAACTATACCGGGCAGGGGGCGACGAACCCGGTCGGCGGCATCCGCCAGGGCGCGGCCTGGGCGGGCCAGCTCTTCTTCGGCCTCGACGCGGACCTGAACCGCCTCGCCGGCATCGACGGCGCCTCGGTGCACGTGGCGGTGACGAACCGCCACGGGCGCAGCCTCTCGAACGACTACATCGGCAACAACACGAGCGTGCAGGAGATCTTCGGGGGCGGGCAGACCACGCGGCTGACCCTGCTGAGCTATCAGCAGAAGCTCCTCGACAACCGCCTCGACATCGAGGTGGGGCGGCTCGTCGCCAACATCGCCTTCCTGAACTCGCCGATCTACTGCAGCTTCCAGACGAATTCCGCCTGCGGCAACCCGACCTTCGTGTTCAAGACCTCGAACTTCACCTTCTGGCCCGTCTCGAGCTGGGGCGGCCACGCCAAGGCCTGGCTCACCGACTCGGTGTTCTTCCATGTCGGCGCCTACGAGGTGAACCCGCTCCACCAGCAGCCCGGCGACAACGGCCTCGACTTCTCGACGAAGGGCGCCACCGGCGCGATCGTGCCGTTCGAGCTCGGCTACTCCACCACCTTCGCCAACGACCCGCTGCCGCGCAATTACGGCATCGGCGGCTGGTATGACACCTCGGCCTACTCCGATCCGGTGCGCGACGCGACGGGCCGCGCCGCCGTGCTGACGGGCCTGAATGCCCTCACCCGGTTCGGGCGCTCCGGCGTCTACGCGCGCTTCGACCAGATGGTCTGGCGCCCCGATCCGACCGCCCCGCAGGGCCTGACGCTGTTCGGCGTCGCCATGGCAGGCACCTCGGGCCGGCTGATCGAGGATTACTTCCTCGAGATCGGCGCGCTGCAGACCGGCACCTTCGCGGGGCGGCCCTACGATACGGTGGGCTTCGTCATCAACACGCAGAAGTTCAGCCCGCTGGCGCTGAGCAATATCTATCTCGCGCAGGCCTCGCTCGGCATCGCCCGGCCGATCCCGACCCAGCAGGTCATGATGGAACTCAACTATGGCATCCAGGTCGCCCCGGCGATCCGCCTGACGCCGAACCTGCAATACATCGTCAACCCGGACCAGACCCGCTTCCCCTACCGCACCCGCAACATCCCCGACGCCTTCGTGGTCGGCGCCAAGCTGTCGGTGGACCTGTTCACCCTCGCCGGGCTGGCGAAGGGACCGGGCAGCCCCTGAGCCGGCTTTCCCCCGCGCGGGCGGAAGGGGTCACGCATCGAGGCCGCCCGGCCCGCCGCCGCGGGATCGGGCGCCCGCGCTCCGCGCCCAGATCCCCCGAGCGTCGCATTTCGCCTCGCCTTCCTCTCCCCATCGGCGCAAATTGGTCTAAACAGCCCGTCGACAGACCCGGGCGCCCGCGCGCCTGGGCAAGAGCATCGAGAACAGGCGATGACCGGTTTCGACACCCTGCCCCTGACACGGCCCACCTCGCAGCTCGTCACCATCTTCGGCGGCTCCGGCTTCCTCGGGCGCCACGTGGTGCGGGCGCTGGCCAAGCAGGGCTACCGCATCCGCGTGGCGGTGCGTCGGCCCGACCTCGCCCTGTTCCTGCAGCCGCTCGGCAAGGTCGGGCAGATCGTGGCCGTGCAGGCGAACCTGCGCTACCCCGCCTCGGTCGCCCGCGCGGTCGAGGGCGCGGACGTGGTGATCAACCTCGTGGGCATCCTGCAGGAGGCCGGCGCCCAGACCTTCTCACGCCTGCAGGCGGACGGGGCGGGCGAGATCGCCCGCCAGGCCGCGCGGGTCGGCGCCGCGATGATCCACGTCTCGGCCATCGGCGCCGACCCGGACTCGCCCTCGGCCTATGCCCGGACGAAAGCGGAGGGCGAGGCGCAGGTCTTCGCGGCCTGCCCCGACGCCATCGTATTCCGGCCCTCCCTGGTCTTCGGGCCCGGCGACAGCTTCTTCAACCGCTTCGCGAGCCTCGCGCGCGCCCTGCCGGTGCTGCCGCTCGCCGGCGCCGGAACCCGCTTCCAGCCCGTCTTCGTGGGCGACGTCGCCGAGGCGATCGCCCGGGCGGTCGAGGGCCGGGTGCCGGCCGGCAGGGTCTACGAGCTCGGCGGCCCCGAGGTCGCGACGCTGGAGCACCTCGTCCGCTACATGCTCGAGACGATCAGGCGCCGGCGCGTCGTCATCGCCCTGCCGCTGCCCGCGGCGAGGCTCCAGGCGCGCGCGATGGAGATCGCCAACACCCTGACCCTCGGCCTCCTGCCGGACGACCTGAAGCTCACCCGCGACCAGGTGATCCTCCTGCAGAAGGACAACGTGGTGTCGGAGGCCGCCAAGGCGGAGGGGCGCAGCTTCGAGGCGCTCGGCATCATCCCGACGGCGGCCGAGGCGGTGGTGCCGGGCTATCTCTGGCGCTTCCGCAAGGCCGGCCAGTTCGCCACCGGGCGCGGCGAGTCGAGCCAGGCCGAGGTGCCCGACACGCTCGCCAAGAACCCCCTCGATCCGGGCTCGCAGCACCGGCCCGGCCGGGCCAGCGGCCCCTCGATCGGCCCCAACGCGGCCAATCCGAGCCGGATGGGCACCCGCTGGGGCACCCGCAACTGAGGCCGGAGCGCGCCGGAGGGCGCGCGGCGATGCCCGCTCAGCGGATCCGCCCCGGCGCGGCCGGCGCCGGCAGCGGCCTGCGCCGGCTCAGGCCCTTGTGCACGTGCACCATCAGGGCGATGCCGAAGAGGGGGGTCAGCAGGTTGACCACAGGCACCACCATCAGGCCGGCGAGCAGGCAGCCCGCCGCGAGCGTGGTGGCGCCGTAGTGGCGGCGCATGGCGGCGGCCTCGGAGAGCGGCCGGAACCGGGCGGCCGCCATCTCGAAATACTCGCGGCTGAGCAGGTAGGCGTTCGCCGCGAAGAAGGCGACGAGCCCGACCACGGGCACGAAGAACAGGATCAGGGCCGCGAGGTTGACGAGCAGCGCCAGGCCCGCGAAGCGCACCGCGTAGAGGATCGCCTTGCCGAGCGGCAGGGCCTGCCCGGCCGGCTCGGCCGGAAAGTCGGTGCGCTCCACGATCTCAGCCGCGTCGTCGAGGAAGAAGCCCGCCACCAGGATCGAGACGGCCGGCATGATGTAGGCGAGCGCCACGAACAGGCCCGCGCCCGCCAGGAAATAGGCCAGCGTGTCGAGGAACGGGTAATCCGCCGAGATGTGATGGCTCGCCTGGAACCACTGGATCAGCCGCGTCAGCCCGAACCAGACGAGGAGAAGCAGCCCCAGCGTGAGCGCGAGCGACTTCCACAGGATGGCGCGCAGCGGCGGCGAGAAGACCTGCCGCAGGGCCGCGAGGGCCGCCTGGATGAGCATGTGGGTTCTCTCCCCTGATGTTCGCGACGCCGCACGACGCGGCGGGCGACATGCGCGTCGCGAGCGGATCGGGCGCCGGCCCCCTGTCCCGTGCGCGGAGGGGGCCCGCCGCGCATCCGGCGCGATCGCGGCCGATCACGGACCCCGTGTGACCGCGATCGGCCGCGATCGCGAGGACTTTTAGCGGGATCGCGCCGGATTTGCGCGAGGCGGCCGGTGAGGCAGGAGCGCGCGGCCGGCCGTGCACATCGCGGTGATCGGTCCGCACCTTATCCGGGCTCCGCGCGTTCAAGACCCGTTCGTCCCGTGCCGGAGAGCCCCCCGATGCGCCCGCCCGCGATGCTTGCCGCCCTGTTGCTCGCCACGGCGGCCCCGCCCGCGCCCGCCCACGAGACCGGCGCCTGGACGGGCGGCTCGTCCGCGCCGGCCGAGCGCTCCGAGGTCGCGGTCGCGGCCATCGACGGGAAAGCCTACGTGGTCGGCGACTACAACGGCGCCACCGAGATCCTGATCTACGACATGGCCCGCGACGCCTGGAGCAAGGGGGCGGCCTTCCCGTACCCGGTGCACCACGCGATGGCGGCCGCCTCCGGCGGCAGGCTCTACGTGTTCGGCGGCTACACGAACGGCTGGAACGCCGTCGCGACCGTGTTCGCCTACGATCCGAAGACCGATTCCTGGACGCCGCGGGCCGCGATGCCGGGCCCGCAGGCGGCGGGCGGCGCCGCGAGCCTCGGCGAGCGCATCCACGTGATCGGCGGCAGCCTGACGGACCGGGGCAACACGCCCGCCCATCGCGTCTACGAGCCCGCCACCGACACCTGGAGCGAGGCCGCCCCCCTGCCGACGCCGCGCGACCACCTCGCCGTTCAGGCGATCGACGGCCGCATCGTCGCGGCGGGCGGGCGCGTCGACGGCGATCCCGGCCGCAACCTCGCGGCGACGCAGGTCTACGACCCGGGCGCCGACCGCTGGGCGGAGGCCGCGCCCCTGCCGACCGCCCGCAGCGGCAGCGCCTCGGCGGTGCTCGGCCGCGAGGTCTACGTCATCGGCGGCGAATCGCGCGACAGGACCTTCGACGCGGTCGAGGCCTACGACGCGGCCGGCAACGTCTGGCGGGCGCTCGCCCGCCTGCCGAGCGCCCGCCACGGCTTCGGCGCCGTCGGCTACGAGGGCCGCCTCTACACGCTCGTTGGCAGCCCGAAGCCCGGCGGCGCCCGGTCCGGCACCGTCGAGATCTTCACGCCAGGGCGGTAACGGGCTGTCCGCACACTGTCCCAGCAAGGTCGAAGGATGAAAGAGCCGGAACCGCCCGCCCGATCGCCCGCCCGATCTCCCGCCCATGCCCGCCACCGCCCGAGCTTCGCCCCCCCTCTCGCTCCCCTGCCGGACACGCCCGACATCGTGGTGATCGGGGCGGGGGCCGCCGGGATCGCGGCGGCGCGGCGGCTGACCGAGCGCGGCCTCGCGGTCGCGGTGCTGGAGGCGCGCGACCGGGTCGGCGGCCGCGCCGTCACCACGATGCTGCGCGGGCACGCCGTCGATCTCGGCGCCCACTGGCTCCATGCCGGACCGATCAACCCGCTGGTGGCGCTCGGCCAGGCCCGGGGCGAGCCGCTGCGCCGGGCGCCGCAGGAGGGCCATGTCTGGGTCGGGCGCCGGCCGGGGCGCCGGGACGAGATCGCGGCCTCGGCCCGCGCCTTCGCGCTGGCCGACCGGGACATGAACGCGGCGGCCGTCGGCGACGGGCCGGACCGGCCGGCCGCGAGCGCCCTGCCGCCGAGCCTCGGACCCTGGGGGGCGCGGGTCGCGCTGGTGCACGGCCTCGTCTCGGGCCGCCCGCTCGGCGAGGTCTCGCTGCGCGACTTCCCCAGCATGGAGTACGGCGACAACTTCTTCCTGGCGGGCGGCTACGGCGCCTATCTGGCGCGCCTCGCGCGAGGGCTGCCCGTCGCCCTGTCGAGCCCGGTCGCGCGCATCGACTGGTCGGGGCCGGGGGTGAGCGTCGCCACGATCGACGGCCGCAGCCTCGCCGCGAAGGCCGCCATCGTGACGGTGCCGATCCCGGTTCTGCGGTCGAGCCCCACCTTCCTGCCGGCGCTGCCGGGCGGGGTCCGCGCGGCGATCGACGGCTTCCGGACGGGCATCTACGAGCACGCCGTGCTGCACTGGCCCTCGAGCCCGTTCCGGGGACCCGACCGGCTCGCCAGCATCGTGGGCGGGCGCCACCGCCCGCCGGGCCTGCTCACGCGGCTCGACGGCACGCCCTTCCACTATTTCGAGCTCGACGCGCCCTCGGCCGCGGCGATCGACGCGCGGGGCGGCGGGCCGGACGGGGTGCGCCGCTTCGTCCGCACGGTGCTGGCGGAGCATTTCGGCGAGGCGCGCCTGCGCGACCTCGCGATCCCCGCCGTCAGCGCCTGGCGGCACGACCCATGGTCGCGCGGCTCCTGGGCCGTGGTGCCGCCGGGCCACGCCGAGGCCCGCCGCGCCCTGCAGGCGCCGGTCGGCGGGCGGCTGTGGTTCGCGGGCGAGGCCCTGTCCCGGCTGCAATGGGGCACGGCCGGCGGCGCCTACGAGGAGGGCGCCCGGGCGGCCGACGCGGCCGCGGACGCCCTGTAGCAGCGCCCCTTGCGATGCGCCGGCCGGGATGCCACCCCTGCCGCGTCGCGGGAGAGGCTTGGCATGAACTGGGTCGAAGGGATCGGCTATCTCGGCACCGTCCTGACCATATCGGCCTCGGCCATGAGCACGATGATCCCGCTGCGGATCATCGCCCTCCTGGCGAGCTGCGCCGTCATCACCTACGGCATCCTGATCGGCAGCATGCCGGTGGTGCTCACCGAGGCGATCCAGATCCCCTTCAACGCCTTCCGTCTCTACCAGATGGTCCGCCTCGTGCGGGATACCGAGCGGGCGGCGGCGGGCGACCTCTCCCTCGACTGGCTCAAGCCCTACGGCGAGGGCCGGCGCTTCGCGGCCGGCGAGACCCTGTTCCGCAGGGGCGAGCCGGCCAACGAGCTGTTCTATGTCGAGAGCGGCCTGTTCCGCATCCCCGAGCGCGGGATCGCGGTGCGGCCCGGCGCCATCGTGGGCGAGCTCGGCATGCTCTCGCCCGGAAACCTGCGCACCGGCACTCTCGTCTGCGCCGAGCCCGGCACGGCCCGCTGCATCGCCTACTCGGAGGTGAAGCAGCTCTACTACCAGAACCCGGAATTCGGCTTCTACTTCCTGAAGCTGACGAGCGAGCGCCTGTTCCAGGCCGCGCAGGCGCTGGAGGCCGAGGGCGGGACGGGGCGGATGGCGGCGGGAAGCGAGGTGATCTGAAGCCCCTCGGCCCCTCAATCCCGCTGCCGCATGAAGGTTTCGGGCGTGCCCGTGCCCTCCGCGACGAAGCGGATGTCGCGCGGCTCGCGGCGCGGGGTGTCGACCGAGAGGAATACCATCGGCTCCTCCAGGATCTCGGGCACGGAATGGACCACGCCGCGCTTGAACACCACGAGCGTGCCCGGCCCCACCTCGACCGGCGGCTCGTCGCCGAACGCCATGCGGCAGCGGCCCGACAGGGCGTAGAGGTACTCGTCGCAGGTGGCGTGGGTGTGGGGCGGCGTCGGCCGGTAGACCCGGAAGACGCGGGCGCTCGCGGCCGCGTCCTCGGTGAAGCGGTGGTCCGCCACCATGGTGGCGCAGGTCTCGGGCAGCCCCGCCACCGCGGAGGCCACGTCGAAGACGGCGTGGGAGAGGCGCTCGGTCTCGCTGCCCATCGGGTCGCCTCCTCTCCCTCGTGTCCGTCTCAGAGCATGCTCGGCAGGATCCGGTCCGGCGGACGGTGGCCGTCCATGAAGGTCTTGATGTTGATGATCACCTTCTCGCCCATGTCGAGGCGGCTCTCGAAGGTGGCCGAGCCCATATGCGGCAGCAGCACGACCTTGCCGGCGCGGGCGAGCTTGACGAGGCGCGGGCTCACCGCCGGCTCCTGCTCGAACACGTCGAGGCCGGCGGCCGAGATCTCGCCGGCCTCGATCAGGCGGGCGAGCGCGTTCTCGTCGATCACCTCGCCGCGCGCCGTGTTCACCACGATCGACTCGGGCTTGAGGAGCTTGAGGCGCCGGGCCGAGAGCAGGTGATAGGTCGCGGGCGTGTGCGGGCAGTTGACCGACACGATGTCGACCCGCGCCAGCATCTGGTCGAGGGATTCCCAGTACGTGGCGTCGAGGTTGCTCTCGATGGGCGCGGGCACCCGGCGGCGGTTGTGATAGTGGATCTGCAGGCCGAAGGCGCGGGCGCGGCGGGCGAGCGCCTGGCCGATCCGGCCCATGCCGACGATGCCGAGGCGCTTGCCCGTGATGCGGCGGCCGAGCATCCAGGTCGGCGACCAGCCGGCGTCCCAGGCGTCGTCCGGGATGATGCGGGCGCCCTCCGTCACCCGGCGGGCGACCGCCAGGATCAGCGCCATCGTCATGTCGGCGGTGTCCTCGGTCAGCACGCCCGGCGTGTTGGTGACCGTGATGCCGCGCTCCAGCGCCACCGCGACGTCGATGTGGTCGACGCCGTTGCCGAAATTCGCGATGAGCCGCAGGTTCGGGCCGGCCTGCGCGAGGAGGCCGGAATCGATCTCGTCCGTGACGGTCGGGACGAGCACGTCGGCCTCGCGCATCGCGACGGCGAGAGCCTCCTGCGAGAGGGGCTTGTCGTCGTGGTTGAGTCGCGCGTCGAAGAGCTCGCGCATGCGCGTCTCGACCGCGTCCGGCAGGCGCCGCGTCACCACAACGAGCGGCTTGCGCTTCAACGACGACATCATTCCTCCCCGGTCGGCGGTTGGGCCCAAGGCGCCCGCGCCGACGCATCCTTGGCCCTGGCCGGTCGCAGCGGCCGGCGCCGGAACGGCTTCAGGCTCCGTTAACCACTGTCCGCCAGACAAGTCCGGACGGCGTCGAGCCCATCCGGAAACGGGCCTCCGCCTCTCTACCAGAGAGGGGCCGGAACACAATCCGGGTTCACGCCAAGTTCGGCGGGGCAAGCTCGGCGGAGCAAGTTCGGCAGAGGCAGGGCCGCTCTGCCTGGATTTCGACACGCCGAGGCGCGAGGCCGCTCTCGCCGGGGCAGGCTCGCGCGAGGCAGGCTCGCGGGTGGCCCGGCCGCCCGGCGGGGCCAGGAGGGGGTTTGCGATGCGCTGGACTGCATGTCTCGTCGCCGGTCTCGTCGCGCTCGCGGCCGGCCCGACCCGGGCCGCGCCGCCGGCCGCCGCGGGGCCGGACGTCGCGGTCGGTCCGGTCACCAAGCTGCCGCTGCCACGCTACGCCAGCCTCAAGACCGACCGGGTCAACCTGCGCGAGGGGCCGTCCAAGGACCACCGCACCCTCTGGGTATTCCAGCGGGCCGGCCTGCCGGTGGAGATCGTGGCCGAGTTCGAGACCTGGCGCCGCATCCGGGATTCGGAAGGGACGGAGGGCTGGGTGCTGCACTCGCTCCTGTCGGGCCGGCGCACCGCGATCGTGAACGCTCCGAAAGGCGCCGACAAGGCCGCCCCGGTGCCCCTGCGGGCACGCGCCGACGAGGCCGCCGAGGACGAGGCGCGCCTCCAGGCCGGCGTGATCGGCAGCGTGAAGAGCTGCACCGGCACGTGGTGCCGCCTCATCGTGGCGCTGCCGGGCAAGCGCGGCGACGTCGACGGCTACATCCGGCAGGACCGGCTCTGGGGCGTCTACCCGAACGAGAAGGTGGAGTAAGCGGATCTCGGAACGGGAAAGGCCCGGTCGAGACCGGGCCTTTTCGGGTTCTTCGCGTCCGGGGACGGCGGATCAGCTCTTGCGGCTGCCCGGGCGGCGGCGCAGCCGCACGATCACCTCGACGCCGGCGATCTCCATGCCCTCGGGCGCCTCGGGCAGCGAATCGACGGTGATGCCGCAATCGGGCATGTCCATCACCTGGCCCTCGTCCTCGAGGTAGAAGTGGTGGTGCTCGCTCGGATTGGTGTCGAAATAGGCCTTCGACCCGTCGAGCGCGAGCTGGCGCAGCAGGCCGGCTTCCGTGAACTGGTGGAGCGTGTTGTAGACGGTGGCCAGCGACACCGGCACCTTGGCGCGCATCGCCTCGTCGTAGAGCATCTCGGCCGTGAGGTGGCGGTCGCCGCGGCCGAACAGGAGCCAGCCGAGGGAGAGGCGCTGGCGCGTCGGGCGAAGCCCGGCGCGGCGCAGGCGGTCCCGCAGGTCGGAGAGCGGGCAGCCGCGGCGGCCGGCTCCGGCAGCCTCGCCCGGGAGGGAGGAGGACCGCGCGTTGAGGACGGCCTGCAGGGGCACCAGATCTGACATCGGCGGGACTGAGCGCTCGCGAACGGACGGAAAGATAACGTGATTATATGGGACGTGCCGCCTTGCCGCAACCCGAGCGGTTTGCCGGCACTTTCCTGTCGGGGATTGGCCCGCCGCAGCCGCGGGCGCCCCGGACCAGGAGGTGAGCATTTCCCGATCCGATCCATCGCCGGCCGGCCAGGCCGAGGCCGAGATCTCCCCCGCGACGGCGAGCCGGGCGGGACGCCACGCCCGCGACCGCGGCGATCCCGCCGAGGCGAACCCCTACCCGCCGGGAAGCGACGCGCATCGGCTCTGGCGGCGGGCCTGGGAGACGCCCGACGACGAGTCTAACTCGGCCGGCTGATCCCATCCGGCTCTCAGGGCGCATCGGCACGCTCCGGCAGAGCGATCAGCCCGGCGAGGACCGCGATCGGCAGGATCAGGCAGCCGAAGGACAGGTGGGCCACCCCGAAGGCCCCCGCGATCGCCCCGGCCGCGAAGGCGGCGACCGCGGGCAACATCCGCCCGAGACGCCCGCGCGCGGCGCCGGCCCGCGCCTTGCCGAGGCGCAGGAGGTCGACCGCATCGATCACGGCCTGCGTCACGTTCACGGTCATCACGGTGGTGGCGGCGAGATGCGCCAGGGCGAGCCGGGCGATGGCGTTCTGAACCCCCATGGCGGCGACGCCGAGCATGCCGACCAGGATCGCGTCGGGCCCGTCGGCCGAGCGCAGCGGCGCGAGCGCGAGGCCCGCGATGCAGAACAGGGCGAGGAGCACGGCCTGCAGCGCGAGCAGCCGGCGCAGCGGCGCGATGCCCCGGCGCTCGAGCGCGAGGGCGATCAGGCGCGTCGCCGCCACCGCCAGCACGAAGGCCGGAAGGGCCAGGAGCTTGGCGATCACGCCGCTCGAGGTCGAGACGAGCTCGGCCCCGATCAGCACGAAGTTGCCGGTCACGTGCGAGGTGAACAGGCCGAACAGGGCCACGAAGCCCGCCGCGTCCACGAACCCGGCCACGAAGCCGAGCCCGGTGCCGAGGAGGCGGTCCCGCCGCGCCCAGAGGCCGGAGCCGGCGGAACCCGCGCCGCGGGCGGCCGGCGATGGCGGCTGGGCCTGGATGGAGACCTGCGAGGTCAAGGCGGCGACTCCCGGCTGCGGCCCGCGTCCATCGGGGCTGTCGGCCGGCAGGCTACTTCAGGAACGAAAGCTGGCACAATGAATACCATTCGGGGCGGCGCGCCGCCCCGGGACGGCTTTGATGGCGCAGGCCCCCTGTGCTAACGAGGCCGCGATTTTCACGCACCGGCGGGCGGCACGGCCCGCCCCTTCCGCGAACCGAGGACCGAACCGCCTACATGCCATCCGACCAGACCGCCCCGCCGGCCCCCGCCCGGGCATCGAGCTACAGCTACGAGGACCTTCTCGCCTGCGGGCGCGGCGAGCTGTTCGGCGCGGGCAACGCCCAGCTGCCGCTGCCCCCGATGCTGATGTTCGACCGCATCACCGCGATCGCCAGCGAGGGGGGCGCCCATGGCAAGGGGCACGTACGGGCCGAGTTCGACATCCGGCCGGACCTCTGGTTCTTCGGCTGCCATTTCAAGGGCGACCCGGTCATGCCGGGCTGCCTCGGCCTCGACGCCCTCTGGCAGCTCGTCGGCTTCTATCTCGGCTGGCTCGGCTCTCCCGGCCGCGGCCGGGCGCTCGGCGTCGGCGAGGTGAAGTTCACCGATCAGGTGCTGCCCAGCGTCTCCCGATTGGTCTATCATGTCGATCTGAAGCGCGTCCGCCAGGGCAAGCTCGTGCTCGGCATCGCCGACGGCACGGTGGAGGCCGACGGAAAGCGCATCTACGAGGCCCAGGACCTGCGCGTCGCCCTGTTCCAGGCCTGACGCATGCCCGCGCGGGCACCGGCGCCCCTTAGCGCGCCGGTTGAGATTAGGCCCGCGCCGTCCTACCTGACGGGAGCGCGACGCACGGGCAGGCGTCGCGGCGGAGAAGTCTGACGTTCATGCGCCGTGTCGTGATCACCGGGATGGGCATCGTCTCATCCATCGGCAACAACACCCAGGAAGTGCTGGCCTCGCTGCGCGAGGCCAAGTCCGGCATCGTCCGCTCGGAGGCCTATGCCGAGCACGGCTTCCGCAGCCAGGTGGAGGGCGCCCCGAACCTCGACGCCGAGGCGGTGGTCGACCGGCGCGCCATGCGCTTCCACGGCGGCGGCACCGCCTGGAACCATGTCGCGATGGATCAGGCCATCCGCGATGCGGGGCTCGAGGAGGGCGACGTCTCGAACGACCGCACCGGCATCATCATGGGCTCGGGTGGTCCCTCCACCCGCACCATCGTGGAATCGGCGGCCATCGCGCGCGAGAAGGGCCCCAAGCGCGTCGGCCCCTTCGCGGTGCCGAAGGCGATGTCGTCGACCGCCTCGGCCACGCTCGCGACCTGGTTCAAGATCAAGGGCGTGAACTACTCGATCTCGTCCGCCTGCGCGACCTCGAACCACTGCATCGGCAACGCTGCCGAGATCATCCAGGCCGGGCGCCAGGACGTCATCTTCGCGGGCGGCTGCGAGGACCTCGACTGGACGCTCTCCGTCCTGTTCGATGCCATGGGCGCCATGTCCTCGAAGTACAACGACACGCCGGCGCGGGCCTCCCGCGCCTACGACGCCGCCCGCGACGGCTTCGTCATCGCGGGCGGCGCGGGCGTGCTGGTGCTGGAGGAGTACGAGCACGCGAAGGCCCGCGGCGCCCGCATCTACGGCGAGATCGCGGGCTACGGCGCGACCTCGGACGGGCACGACATGGTGGCGCCCTCCGGCGAGGGCGCGGTGCGCTGCATGCGGCAGGCGATCGAGGGTCTGAAGGGCGCGCGGATCGACTACATCAACCCGCACGCCACCTCGACGCCGGTCGGCGACGAGAAGGAGATCGAGGCGATCCGCGAGGTGTTCGGTACGGGCGATGCCTGCCCGCCGATCTCGGCCACGAAATCCCTGACCGGCCACTCCCTCGGCGCCACCGGCGTGCAGGAGGCGATCTACTCGCTCCTCATGATGAACAACGGCTTCATCTGCGAGAGCGCCCATATCGACGAGCTCGACCCGGCCTTCGCCGACATGCCGATCCTGCGCGCGCGCCGCGACGGGGCGAGCCTCGGCCACGTCCTGTCGAATTCCTTCGGCTTCGGCGGCACGAACGCCACCCTGGTGCTCAAGCACGTCGACGCCTGATGCGGCCTCGCGGATCCGGTTTCGGCCCCAGGTCCGGAACCGGAATTTCGCGCCGGCGTTCTTCCCGCAACAGGAGGGATCGCCGCAGATGCTCTGGCTCGTCCTCGGAACGCTCGGCGGCCTCGCCCTGGCCGGCCTCGCCGCGATCCACGCCAAGCAGCGCCTGATCGACGACGCGAAGTCGGAGACCGGCGGGTATTTCTGACGGTCCCGGCTCTCGGTTCCCCGAGCCCTGCCCCGCGGCGGGGCTTTTCTTTTGCCCGCTCGGCGCGGGCTCCTCGTCCGGCCGGGGCCGCCCGCGATTGGACAGGCGCGCGACCCCCGCGCTAAGCCTCCCCCGGGGCATCCGGCCCCGCGCAGGCGGGGCGTCACAGCATCGAGGCGGACAGGCGCATGACGGGATTGATGGCGGGCAAGCGCGGCCTGATCATGGGTGTGGCCAACGATCACTCGATCGCCTGGGGCATCGCAAAGACCCTGTACGAGCACGGCGCGCAGCTCGCCTTCACCTATCAGGGCGAGGCGCTCGGGCGGCGCGTCGGCCCGCTCGCGGCCCGGCTCGGCTCCGACATCGTGCTGCCCTGCGACGTGGAGGACCTCGCCTCGGTCGATGCCGCCTTCGCGGGGCTCGACGAGCGCTTCGGGGGCGAGCTCGACTTCGTGGTCCACGCCATCGGCTTCTCCGACAAGGCGCAGCTCAAGGGCCGCTACGTCGACGTCACCACGCGCGAGAACTTCTCCCGCACCCTGACGATCTCGTGCTTCTCCTTCACGGAGATCGCCCAGCGCGCGGCCAGGCGCATGGGGCGCGGCGGCGCGCTCCTGACGCTGACCTATGGCGGCTCCACGCGGGTCATGCCGAACTACAACGTGATGGGTGTGGCCAAGGCCGCGCTCGAGGCGTCCGTGCGCTACCTCGCGGCCGATCTCGGCCCCGACGGCATCCGGGTCAACGCCCTCTCGGCCGGCCCGATGCGGACGCTCGCGGGCGCCGGCATCGCGGATGCCCGCCTGATGTTCAATCACCAGAAGGCGCACGCGCCGCTCCGGCGCACGGTCAGCCTCGAGGATGTCGGCGGCTCGGCCCTCTACCTGCTCTCGGACCTCTCCGGCGGCGTCACCGGCGAGGTCCATTTCGTGGATTCGGGCTACAACATCATCTCGATGCCGCGCCCCGACGTGCTGCAGGCGCAGGACGCGGCCGGCGTCGTCGGGGACGTGTGAGCCCCGAGATCCCCCCGCCCGGCAACGGGAGGGGAGAGGCCTCACGTGTACTCGTAGGCCCGCTCGCCGTGGCTCGCGATGTCGAGGCCCTCGTACTCGGCTTCCGCATCGACCCGGAGCGGCGTCACAGCGGCGAGCAGGCGGGTCAGTCCGAAGGTGACGATCCCCGACCACAGGGCGGTCACCGCGATGGCCAGCGCCTGCACGCCGAGCTGGCGCAGGACCGTGCCGCCCTCGCCGAGACCCGCGCCCCCGAGCGCCGGCAGGGCGAAGACGGCGAGCAGGAGCGAGCCCAGCATGCCGCCGACGCCGTGCACCGCGAAGACGTCGAGGGAATCGTCGATCAGGAGGCGCTGCTTCACGAAGAGCGTGGCGGCGAAGCACACGAGCCCGCCGGCGGTGCCGATGAGAAGGGCCGCGCCCGGCGAGACGAACCCGGCCGCGGGCGTGATCGTGGCGAGCCCCGCGATGCAGCCCGTGACGATGCCGATCGAGGTGGGCTTGCGGATCTTCACCCACTCGGCCGCCGTCCAGGCCAGGGCGCCCGCGGCCGCCGAGAGATGGGTCGCCAGGATGGCGTTCGCCGCGCTGCCGTCGGCCGAGAGCGCGCTGCCGCCGTTGAAGCCGAACCAGCCGACCCAGAGCATGCCGGCCCCCATCATGGTCATGCCGGGGCTGTGGGGCGGCGTCAGCGTGCTGGGAAAGCCCCGGCGCTTGCCGACCATCACGGCGAGCAGCAGCGCCGAGACGCCGGCCGTCGTGTGGACCACGATGCCGCCCGCGAAGTCGAGGGCGCCGAGTCCGGCGAGCCAGCCGCCGCCCCAGATCCAGTGCGCCACCGGCACGTAGCAGAGCATCAGCCAGAGGGCCGAGAACAGCGCCACGAACGGGAAGGCCACCCGCTCCGGGAAGGCGCCGATGATGAGCGCGGGCGTGATCACCGCGAAGGTCATCTGGTAGAGGGCGAACACGCTCTCGGGCAGGAGGGTGGGCGCCCGCACCGCGTCGAGATGGGCGAGGAACGCCTTGCTCAGCGTGCCGATCAGGGGCCCGTCCCCGTCGAAGGCGAGGCTGTAGCCGCAGATTGCCCAGAGCACCGAGGCGATGCAGCAGATCGCGAAGCACTGCATGAGGACGGACAGGACGTTCCGGGCCTGGACGAGGCCGCCGTAGAAGAGACCGAGCCCCGGCAGCGTCATGAACAGCACGAGAGCGGAGGCCGTGAGGATCCAGGCCACCTGTCCGCTGTCGACGCTGCCCGCGGCGGCGAGGCTCGGGGAGGCGGACAGGGCGAGAAGCGCGAGGCCGGCGAGCCCGCGTTTGGCGATGGGAATCATGCAGGAGGGAGCCTTCTCGAGGGCGGATATGCTGTTCTTCGCGGCTATATGCCGAATGATTGTGCAGGTGATGCCGCCCGGACATGCAGAATCGTGCGGGACCGGACGGTGGCGACGCGATCGTGGCGCCTCGGCGCGGCGGGCCCGCGATCGCGGGCCTCGAAACGGCGATGGCGCTGCACACCATGCAATCATCCTGCCGTTTTGTGTGGCGTCCTTGCACCGAAACGGGCGCATCGTGCTCACCCGAACGCCACGGCTGGCCCGGCCAGGGTGCGGTCTGTCGTGGCCATGTGGCAGATTGTCGAGGCGCATCGATCGTATCGCAGCGGACGCTACCTCGCCGGGAACCCCTGCCCGAGCGAGTGTCCGTGTCCAGGCCCATCAGCGACTACGCCATCGTCGGCGACACCCACGCGAACGCGCTGATCGCGCGCGACGGCTCGGTCGACTGGCTGTGCTGGCCGCGCCACGACTCGCCCGCCCTGTTCCTGAGCCTCCTCGACGACGAGAAGGGGGGCTCCTGCCGGATCGAGCTCGACGGGTGTTCCGGCACGACGCGCCGCTACCGGCCGGGCACCAACGTGCTGGAGACGACCTTCACGACCGCCGGCGGCCGCGCGCGGCTGACCGATCTGATGCCCGTCAAGCCGCCGGACGCCGAGCCGGACGAGGGGCCGGACGGCGAGGGCGAGAGCCGGCTGATCCGGCTCGTCGCCTGCGAGCAGGGGCGCGTGTCCGGCCGCTTCCGGATCCGCCCGACCTTCGACTACGCGCGCCGCCGCTGCGCGCCGCGGCTCGAGGCCGGAACGGTGCTGTTCGAGGCCGGCGACCAGCGCCTGCGGGTCACCGCCTCGCATCCCCTCGCGGTCGAGGGCGAGGCCGCGTCCTGCGCGTTCACCCTCGCGGCGGGCGAGACCGCCTACCTGATCCTCACCCACGGCGAGGACGGGCGGGCCGCCGAGATCGAGGGCGCGGCGGGCGTCCGCGCCTGCCTCGACCGGACGGTGGATTACTGGGAGCGCTGGAGTGCCCGCTGCACCTATGACGGGCCCTACCGCGAGGCGGTGCTGCGCTCGGCGCTCTGCCTCAAGCTCCTCACTTACGCGCCGACCGGCGCGATCGTGGCCGCCGCCACCGCCGGCCTGCCCGAGGCGGTGCCGGGCAACCGCAACTACGATTACCGGTTCACCTGGATGCGCGACGCGAGCTTCACGGTCACGGCCTTCGTGATGCTCGGCTACGTGCGCGAGGCCTCCGAATTCCTGCGCTTCCTGCGCGAGGCCGACGGCAGCTTCGGCCGCGACACCCGGCTGCTCTACGGGATCACGGGCGAGACGCCCCCCGAGGAGGCGCTGCCGCACCTCTCCGGGTGGCGCGGGGTCGGCCCCGTCCTGATCGGCAACGCCGCCGTCGATCAGGACCAGCACGACATCTACGGCGAGCTGATGCGGGCGCTCTGCGGCTTCCTGGAAGCGGTCGGCTACGACCCGCCCGAGAAGGTCAACGACCGCCTGCCGGAGGTGCTCGACAACCTCACCGCCCGGGCGCTCGCCTGCCGGGACGCGCCGGACCACGGCATCTGGGAGCTACGCACGGAGCGCCGCCACCTGACCCACACCAAGGCGATGATCTGGGTGGCCCTGGACAATGCCGCCCGCATCGGCCGCAACATCGCGGGCGTTCCGCCGGCGCGCATCGCCGCATGGGAGCGGGCGGCCGCCGAGATCCGGGAGGAATACCTGACGCGGGCCTGGAACCCCGAGAAGCAGGCCTTCGCGGGCATCTACGACACCGACATCCTCGACGCGGCGGTCCTGCGCGTGGTGCTGTTCGGCGCGATCGACGCGCGCGATCCGCGCATCGAGGCGACGCTCGCGGCGATCGAGCGCGAGCTCGGTGCGGGCGACCTGATCTACCGCTACCGTGCGCCTGACGGGCTGGACGGCCGCGAGGCCACCTTCACGCCCTGCGCCTTCTGGCGCGTCGGCTGCCTCGCGCTCGCCGGCCGCACCGCGGAGGCGACCGCGGTCTTCGAGCGGCTGATCGCGCGCGGCAACGACCTCGGGCTGTTCGCCGAGGAGATCGACGCCGAGACCGGCGAGCAGCGCGGCAACACTCCGCAGGGCTTCACCCACATGGCGCTGATCAACGCGGCGATCCGCCTGCAGGCCTGCATCGCGGAGTTCGGGATGGAGGGTGGGCCGGCGGCGCGGTGATGCCGGAGACGGCGTCCGCTCGATCTCTTCGGTTCGGCGTTGACCGCCTTGCCCGCACCGAAGGGATCACGCGAATTCGGGATCAGATGTCGAAATGCGGCGCGGGCGGGTCTGGGCGGACGGTCTGCAGGGTCTCGGCCCTCCGGCAGAGGTCCTCGACGCTGACGGCGTCGAGCGCGGCGAGGAACGCCGCGCGGGCGGCCAGGATCGTCGGCTCGACGAGGGAGGCCATCAGCGCGGACGGCGCTCCCTCGGCAGCATTCTCCTCCGGGCCGCTCCCGCCCGCTCCCTCGCCCGCTCCCTCGCCCCCTGCGGCGCGCGCGATGTCGCCGATGCTGATGCGGCGGCGCTCGCGGGCGAGCTCGTAGCCGCCCCGCGGCCCGCGCACGCCCTTGAGCAGCCCGTGGCGCACCAGCGCCTGCAGCACCGTCTCGAGATGGCGCGGCGGCAGGCCATGCCTGGCCGCCAGCATGCGGGCGTTCACGGGCTGGGGCCGGGCATGGAGGGCGATGTCGACCACGGCCGCGGCGGCGAGCCGCAGCCGGGCGGTGGGGACGGGATGGGCCGGCGGGGCGGGCGGCGGTTCGGAGCGCATGGGGCGGGATGCTACGCCGTTCGGGCGCGGATTGCGCGGTCCCGAGCCGGTGCCGCTCACCGGCGTCCGCTCGATCCGAAGCCGCCCTCGCCGCGCGCGGAACCCGGGCCCGACGCCTCGTCCCGCGTGATCCGGAGGCGCGGGCGCGCCACCCGGGTGAAGACGAGCTGCGCGATGCGGTCGCCGGGCGCGACGGCGATCGCCGGGCCGCCCGGGTTCCGGTTCCAGGCCGAGATCAGGAGCGGGCCCTCGTAATCGGCGTCGATGACGCCGGTCCCGTTGCCGAGCACCAGCCCCTCCCGGTGGCCGAGCCCGGAGCGCGGCAGGACGAGGCCGCACCAGTCCGGGTCGCGGATCAGCACCGCGAATCCCGCCGGGATCAGGGCCGGGGGGCCTTGAGGCTCCAGGGCCAGCGGCGCGTCGAGGCAGGCATGCAGGTCGAGGCCGGCGGCCGCCGCCGAGCCCCAGCGCGGGAAGCCCCAGCCCGTCAGGCGCTCGTCGAGGAGGCGGACCGAGACGTCGAGGCTCATCCCGCTCATGCCTGCCGAGTGGCGATCGCGTCGACCATCGCCAAGACCCGGCGCGCTTCCTCGGCGTGCAGTCGCTCGACCATGCGGTCCCGGAAGGGGATCGCGCCGCGGCCCTGGTTCTCGGGCAGCGCGAAGGCCGCAAGGATCGCTCGCGCCTCCTCGGTCTCGGCCTCGCTCGGGCCGAACACCGCGTTGGCGGCCGCGATCTGGCTCGGATGGATCAGCATCTTGCCGTCGAAGCCGCAATCGCGGCCCTGCTCGCACTCGGCCCGGAAGCCCGCCTCGTCCCGGAAGGCGTTGTAGATCCCGTCGATGATGTCGATCTCGTAGGCGCGCGCGGCCGCGACCGCGCTCATCAGCCAGGGCAGCAGGGCCGGCCGGCCCGGAACGCCGAGGCGCACGCGGCTCGCCTTGGCGAGGTCGTTCGGCCCGAGGACGAGACAGGAGAGCCGCGTATCGACGTCCCGCGCCCCGCTCGCGATGGCGCCGATCTCCAGGATCGCCAGCGGACTCTCGATCATCGCCCAGACGCGGGTGCGCGCCGGCGCGCCGAGCCCGCGCAGGCGCGAGCCCACCGCCACGAGCGCGTCCGGCCCGTTCACCTTCGGCACCAGGATGGCGTCGGGCGCGGCGTGCGCGATCGCCGCGAGGTCGTCCTCGCCCCATCGCGTGTCGAGCGCGTTGATCCGTACCACGACCTCGCGCCGGCCGAAGGCGCCGCCCCGGACCGCGGCGGCGACCGCGGCGCGCGCCGCCTCCTTGGCCTCTGGCGCGACGGCGTCCTCGATGTCGATCATCACGACGTCGGCGGGCAGTTCCCGCGCCTTCTCCAGGGCGCGGGGATTGGAGCCCGGCATGGAGAGGACGCTGCGACGGGGACGAATCTCGGTCATGGCTGTCGGACCCCCCTGCTCGTGCCCGGATATCCCGCCGGCGCAATGGCCGATACCGTCCCGGCCGAACCGATTCAAGGACAGGTCGAGGATCGGGACGCGACGGATCGGGGACGGCATGGCGCGCTGGATCGCAGGGCTCGACGGCTGCCGCGGCGCCTGGGCGGGCGTCCTCCTCGACCTCGACGATCCCGGGCGCCACCGCGCCGGCCTGTTCGCCAGCGTCGCCGAACTCCTCGACGGGCCGGAGGCGCCCGAGAGCGCCGGCATCGACGTGCCGATCGGCCTGCCGGACCGGGTGATCGGGGGCGGGCGCGCCGCCGACCGGGCCGCCCGCGCCTGTCTCGGCCCGTCCGGCCGCGCCAGCGTCTTCCCGGTGCCGCCCCGCGCGGCGGTCTACGCGGACGGCTACGAGGAGGCGAAGGCGCTCTCGCGGGCCGCGAGCGAGCCGCCCTTCGCGCCCTCGATCCAGTGCTGGAACATCCTGGCCTACGTGCGCGAGGTGGATCGGCTCCTGCGCGCCCGGCCGGAGCTGCGCGCGCGCCTGCACGAGGTCCATCCCGAGATCGCCTTCCGGCGCCTCAACGGCGACCGCCCTCTGCGCGCCCGCAAGAAGGGGCCGACCCGGGCGGAGGGCCTCGCCGAGCGGCGCGCCCTGCTCGTGGCGGCTGGCCTGCCGGAGACGCTCGCGACCTCGCCGCCGCCCCGCGGCGTCGGCGCGGACGACCATCACGACGCGATGGCGGCCCTCGTCGTCGCCCGCGACATCCGGCTCGGGCGGGCCGTGCCGCTGCCCGATCCGCCGGAGCGCGACGCGCACGGCCTGCCGGTCGTGATCTGGGCGCCCGCCGCGCGCCCGTGCTAGATCATGCTGCGTTTCGACCGAATCGGTCAAAACGCAGAAAACATGATCGATTCAATGAGTTAGAGCATGCTGCGAAAAACCGTTGCCACCTTTTCGCAGCATGCTCTAGGGCTTCGCGCATGAGCGACCTTCCGATCCGCCACATCGCCCGCGCCCTGGTCTTCGACCCGGCCGACCGCCTCCTCCTCATCGCCTACGAGGCGGTGCGGCCGATCGATCCGCGGGAGCCCGATCAGCGCTGCTTCTGGTTCATGCCGGGCGGCGGGCTCGAGCCCGGCGAGAGCCATGTCGCGGCCTGCCGGCGCGAGCTCGAGGAGGAGATCGGCGTGGCCGGGGCCGAGATCGGCCCGGAGGTCGCGACCTGCGAAGGCCCGTTCCACCTGTTCCGCAAGGCCCGCGACGCCCGCGAGCGCTACTTCGTCGTGCGGCTGCCCGACGACCGCATCGACACGCGCCGCCTCGCCGAGACCGAGGACAACCCGGTGCTCGGCACCCGCTGGTGGAGCCTGGAGGAGCTGGAGGCGAGCCGCGAGCGGATCGAGCCGGCCGGTCTCGCGGGCCTCGCGCGGCGCATCCTCGCCGGGGATATCCCGGCCCGGCCGGTCACGTTGTCGTGGCGGAACGCTTGAGTCGGCAACGACATCGGGACATGGGAATTACATCGCCTCCCATCCGATACGCACGCGACCCCCGGAGATTGCCCCGATGTTCCCCGACAAGCTGACGGACGGCTACCGCTCCTTTCTCGACAACCGCTTCCCGAGCGAGAGCCGGCGCTACGCGCAGCTCGCCAAGAGCCAGGACCCCGACGTCCTCGTGATCGGATGCTGCGACAGCCGCGTCTCGCCGGAGGTCATCTTCGACGTCGGCCCGGGCGAGCTCTTCGTGATCCGCAACGTCGCCAACATCGTGCCGCCCTGCGAGACCGGCGGCGAGTATCACGGCACCTCGGCGGCCATCGAGTTCGCCGTGCAGGCGCTCGAGGTCAAGCACATCGTGGTGCTGGGCCACGCCACCTGCGGCGGCATCAAGGCCTATGCCAACAAGGCGAAGCCGCTCTCGGCCGGCAATTTCATCGGCAAGTGGGTCTCGCTGGTGAAGCCCGCGGAGGAGAAGGCGGGCGATTCCTCGGCGCCCGACTACCTCACCCGCATGGAGCACGCGATGGTGAGCCAGAGCATCGAGAACCTGATGACCTTCCCGTTCGTGCGCGAGCGGGTGGAGGCCGGCAGGCTCGAGCTCCACGGCGCCCATTTCGGCGTGGCCTCGGGCGAATTGCGCGTGCGCAATCCCGAGACGGGCGACTTTGCGCCGATCACCGATGCCGGGGGGCAGCCGCTGCGCCCCGCCGCGACGATCGCCTGCAGCTGAGGAGCCGCGCACACGGAAACGGCGGGTGTGACCCCGCCGTGTCGCCGGGGCGCCGCCGCGGACGTCGGTCCCCGGCGCGCCCCGATCATGTCGGCCGCTCAGCGGGCGCCGGGCAGGCGCTGGGCCATGGCGTAGTGCTCCTGGAGCACCGGCAGGGCCTGCTGGGCGTAGTTGCGCAGGGCCGGATTCGGGCCCGACGCGGCGTAGGCCTGCGTCATGGTGATGGTCATCTGGTGCGCCATCAGCTGCTGGCGGCCGTAGAGGCGGTCGAAGCGCGGGCCGGGCGGAGTCTGGGAGAGCTCGGCGAGCATCGCCTGCTGCTCCGGCCCCGGCTGCACGAGGGTGGTGCCGGCCGTGGCGTCGACATCGCCGACCGCCGCGCCGCTGCCGACCGCCGCTCCGCGGGCCGCGCCCGCACCCGCGCCCTCGAGGCCGCCGACCGGGCCGCCCGCGAGCGTGCCGCCAACCGCGCCCGCCGCCGCGCCCGTAGCCGCGCCGACGGCGCCGCCCGCCACAGCGAGGGGGGCCCCGATCACGCCGCCGACCGGGCCGCCCGCCACATAGCCGGGCTCGCCGCCCGCGAGCGCCACATTGGCGGCGCGATGATCGCGGATCGCGTGCTGGGCGAAGTTCCGGACGGCCGGGTTGCGCGACTTCGCGAGCGCGATCTGGCTCGACTGGATCTCGAACGCATTCGCCTGCATGGCTTGCAGGCGGAAATCGCCGGGGACGCCCTGCGCCATTGCAGGCGTCGCGATGGCGGCCATCACGGCGGACATGGCAACGTACTTCTTCAACATATCGAACCTCAATGTCTGGTTATCGACGCACGAATCCGGCCCAGACGATTGATGATCGGTCGGAGCCGCGGCGAGCACTTCAGGCCGTCAACGATGACCGTCAGGCTTTGTTCCTAACAAGATTGGGGCTAATTTCCTTGATCCGCGGCGCTATAGGCTCAAGCTTTGCTCCGGATGTCGCGGCCGCGATGCCCGATCTCCGGCGACTTGGCCGCACGGGACCCGCCGCGTGAAGCTCGTCCTCGTCCAGATCCTGCGCGCCGTCGCGGCATGGCTCGTGGCGATGCATCACGGACAGCACGAGGCGGCCACGATCGCGGCCCGCACCGGCCAAGCCTTCGTGCCGAGCGCATTCCTGCCCTGGCCGGCCGGCGTCGACGTGTTCTTCGTGATCTCGGGCTTCATCATCGTCTACGCGGCGGGCCCGCTCTACGGCCGGCCGGGCGCGCGGGCGCGGTTCCTCGCCCACCGGATCGCCCGGGTGGTGCCGCTCTACTGGCTCGTCACGCTCCTGTATCTCGGCCTCGCGCTCGCTCTGCCGGGACTGCTCGGAACGGACGGGGCCGCGCTCCTCGAGCCCGGCTACGTCGCCGCCTCCTTCCTGTTCTGGCCGGCGCTGCGGCCGGACGGGACGCCCCAGCCCCTCTACACGCTCGGCTGGACGCTCAACTGCGAGATGTTCTTCTACGTCCTCTTCGCCCTCGGCCTCGGCGCCTCCCGGCGCGGGGCGGTGGCCTGGGTCCTCGCGGCGCTCGCGGCCCTCGTCCTCGCGCATGCCCTCGTGCCCGGCCTGCCGCTGCCGCTCGCCTTCTGGACGAACCCCATCATCCTCGAATTCGCCCTCGGGGCGGCCCTCGGCCTCGCCCGCGCGGAAGGGCTGATCCTGCCCGGTCCGGCGCGCCTCGGGCTCGGGCTCGCGGGGCTGGCGCTGCTCGCCGCGGCGGGCCGAGTGCTCCCGCCCGAGCAGGCCTTCGGCGCGGATGGCGGCTTCCTGCGGCCGCTCGTCCTCGGCGTGCCGGCCGCGCTCCTGGTGGCGGCGGCCGCCCTCGGCCGGCCGAGGGCGGAGCCCGAACATCCCCTGCTGCGCTGGGCCGGCGCCCTCGGCGACGCGTCCTACGCCCTCTACCTCGTCCATCCCTTCGTGCTGCGCGCCGCCCGAGAGGCACTCCTGCGCTCAGGCGTCGCGCCGCTCCTCGGCCCCTGGGGCTGCCTCGCCCTGATGGTGGGGCTGAGCCTGCCGGCGGCCGTGATCGTCTACCGCCTCGTCGAGCGTCCGCTCACCGCCCGCGCCCGCGCGCTCCTCGAACCGGCACCCGCGACCCGGCCGGGACGGTTGCGAAAAACCGTGTGAGCGCGCGGTCCTCGCGAGTTTCCCGCCGGCGCAAACGGCACTAGCCTCGTGTGCCGCGATGCGGGATGCGGCCGGTTCCGGGGCCGCGTTGGGGTTTGGAGGATACGGCGATGAAGACCCTGCTGGTTCCGGTCGCGCTCCACGACGCGCTCCCCTCCGTGTTCGAGACCGCGATGCTCACGGCGCGCCGCTTCGGCAGCCTGATCGAGGGCGTGTCGCTGCGCCCGGCGCTCGCCGAGTACGTGCCCGTCGACATGGTGGGCGGCATGACCTGGCTGCGCGACGAGGAGGCCGACCGCGTCGAGGCCGAGGAGGCCGGCACTCGCTTCATCGCCGCGATGGAGGGTGCGGGCATCCCGCGCCACCCCCGCGACGGGCTCTGCACGCCCGCCAACGTGGCGGGCGCGGGCCCCCGCTACCGCTGGCGCCAGGATGTGCCGGCCGGCGACGCCTTCCTCGGCCAGTATGCCCGGCTGTTCTCCGCCACGGTGGTCGGACGGCCGGGCTCGAACGACGGCTCGCCCCGGATGACCACCTTCGAGACCGCGCTGTTCGAGGGGGGACGCCCGATCCTGCTCGCGCCGCCGACCCCGCCGACGAGCCTCGGGGAGGCCGTGCTGATCGCCTGGAACGGCTCCACCGAGACGGCGCGGGCCGTGGCCTTCGCCATGCCCTTCCTGCGCGATGCGAAGCGCATCCTCGTCCTCAGCGTCGAGGGCGGCACGGTGCCGGGCCCGAGCGCGGAGGACCTCGCCCGGGCGCTCGCCTGCGAGGGCGTCGACGCCGCCCACAAGGCGCTGCCGGCCGGCCGCCGGACGCCCGGCGAGACGTTTCTCGCGGAGGCCAAGGAGTTCGGCTGCGACCTCCTGATCAAGGGCGCCTACACGCAGAGCCGCCTGCGCCAGATGATCTTCGGCGGCCCGACGAGCCACCTTCTCTCGCATGCCGACCTGCCGGTTCTGATGGCGCATTGAGGCATTGCGCCCAGGCTCCGCGGGGCTTGGGAACCCGGGCGGCCGAGCTTCGTTCCCGCAGGCCCGGCCAGCGCCGGCATCCGCGGAGACGGCAGCGTGACGCTCGGCCCCACACACGACACCTCGGTCCGGCGGGCGCCCCGCACGGCCGCCGCCCTGGCGCTCGTCGCGGGTCTCGTCGCGGGTCTTGCGCCCGGCACCCGCACGGCGCGGGCGGAGGCGACCCCGCCGCGCTATGCCGGCACGATCGTGACGCGGGACGACGACCGCCTGACCCTGCGCTCCCGGGAGGGCACCCCGGTCACGCTGCGGCTGGCCCGGACGACGAACCTCCTCACCGCCACGGAGGGCCAAGTGCGCGACATCAAGCCCGAGAGCTACATCAGCGTCGTCGCGGCGCCGCAGGGGAACGGCCTGAAGGCCGAGGCCGTCTCGGTCTACTCGCCCTCGCAGCGCGGCCTCCTCGCCGGCCACCGGCCCTGGGACCTCGGTGCGGGCAGGACGCTGACCGGCGGCTGGGTGCGCGATCTCGAGGGCGGCGACCCGCGCAAGCTGGTGCTCGGCTTCGAGGGCGGCGAGCGGACCCTGACGGTCCCGGCGGACACGCGCACCACCCAGGTCACCACCGGCGAGAAGGCGCTGCTCGCCGAGGGCGCCGAGGTCGTGGCGCAGGCTCACCGGGCGCCGGACGGAACGCTCGAGGCCGACATCGTGGTGGTCGGCCGCGGCGGTGTCGTGCCGACGCTGTAGGCCGCCCCCGTCGTCATCACTGGCACGGCGAGGAAGCCGACGCCGACGACGCCGAGCGCGAACAGGATGCTGGCCCCGGCCCCCGCCAGCGGCTCCAGCGCGGTGGCCGCCTGGGCGGCGCTCTCGATCTCGGTCCGGCCGGCCGGGGCGGGGGCGCGGTTGAGGGCTGTCGCTCAGGGACTCGGGCGGGGCTGGTCCATGCGGTCTCGCGGCGATGCGGGTGGTGGGGCAACCGGCTGGAGCGCCTGCTGTTCGGCGCGCTCGCCCTCCTGCCCCCTCGCGCCGTGGCCGCGCCTGCCCTAGATGCTGCCGCGATGTCCGCCGAATCCTTCGCCCTCGATCCGCGGCTCGCCGCCGACACCGCACCGGTGGGCGACCTCGCCCTCTGCTCCGTGCTGCTGATGGACGATGCCCGCTTCCCCTGGCTCATCCTGGTGCCGCGGCGCGCGGGCGCGAGCGAGATCACCGACCTGGCGCCCGCGGATTCCGACGCCCTCTGGAGCGAGGTCCGCCTCGCGGCCGGCGTGATGCGGGCGCTGGCGCAACCCGACAAGGTCAACGTCGCGGCGCTTGGCAACGTGGTGGCGCAGCTCCACGTGCACGTGGTCGGGCGCTTCCGCTCGGATCCGGCCTGGCCCGGGCCCGTCTGGGGCCAAGGCGAGCGCCGTCCCTACCCGCCGCATGCCCGCGCCCAGCTCGTCGAGCGCGCCGGCCAGCTCTTCGCGGCGGCCTGAGGCGATGGCGCGCGATCCCCTCGACGGGCTCGGCTACGCGACGAGCCGCCTCCTGCGCCACTCGGCCGAGCGGGACGAGGCCGCCGTTCCGACCCTCGCTGCGGACGGGGCGCGGCTCGTGCTCCTGGCGGGCGACCGGGTGGTCCTGCGCCGGCCGGGCACCGCGATCCTCGACGCGGCGGACGGGGAGCGGGCCCCGGCCCGCGCCTTCACGCTCTTCCTCGGCCGGCTCGATGCGCGCCCGGTCTTTGCCGCCGCCATCGACCCGGAGGCGGCCGACGCCTTCGGCTCGGATCCGGACTTCCACGTCCTCGACCTGCGCACGATCGCCGCCGAGGGGGCTGTCGCGGCCCACGAGCTCGGCCTCCTCGCCACCGCGAAGTCGCTGCTCGCCTGGCATGCCCGCCACGGCTTCTGCGCCAATTGCGGCTCGGCCACGCTGATCCGGGCCGGGGGCTTCCGGCGCGAATGCCCCACCTGCGGAGCGCACCACTTCCCGCGCACCGATCCCGTCGTGATCATGCTGATCCGGCGGGGCGATGCCTGCCTGCTCGGGCGGGCGCCGCGCTTCCGGGAAGGGATGTATTCCTGCCTCGCGGGTTTCCTCGAACCCGGCGAGACGATCGAGGACGCGGTGCGCCGCGAGAGCCTCGAGGAGACGGGCATCCGCGTCGGCGCCGTCGCCTACCGCGCCTCGCAGCCCTGGCCCTTCCCCGCCTCGCTGATGATCGGCTGCGTCGCGCAAGCGGAGAGCGAGGCCATCACGATCGATCCGGCCGAGCTCGCCGATGCCCGCTGGTTCCCCCGCGCCGAGGTGGCCGCCATGATCGCGGGCACGCATCCGGAGGGGTGCAGCGTGCCGCCGCGCATGGCGATCGCGCACCTGCTGATGCGGGCCTTCGTGGAGGAGGCGGCGTGATCACGCGCCGTCGCGCATCCGCGCGGCGCACCGAGAACGGCGAGCCGCTCAGATCTCCACGGTGCCGCGTCCGGTCCCGACGCCGGCCGGGTCGAAGGCCACGCTCTTGATGATCGCGTAGACCGGCAGGCCCGGCGCGAGGCCGAGGGCCCGGGCCGAGGCGCCGGTGAGGAGGGCCGCGAGCACCGCGCCGTTGCAGTCGATCTCGACCATCACGGAGGTGCCGCGCGCCTCGAGCGCGGCGACGCGACCGGGCAGAACGTTGCGGGCGCTGAGGCCCATCGGCGCCTGGGTCGCCACCAGAACGTCCCGGGCGGGCACCCGCACCCGCACGTGCGTGCCCGCCGGCCGGTCGATCCGCGGCACGAGGAGGCGGCCGGCCTGTCCCGCGAGACGGCTGAGGCCTGCCGCCTCGTCCTGCCCCGCGATGTCCATGTCGAGGATGGCGCCCGCCTCCGCCTCGTGGGCGGGCAGGAGCTCGGCCCGGCGCAGGATCGCCTCGGCCGGGCCGATGGCCGCGACGCGCCCCTCCTCCAGCACCACCACGGTGCTGGCGAGCCGCGCCACCTCGGCCACCGCGTGGCTGACATAGACGATCGGCACCCCGGCCTCGTCGCGCAGCCGCTCGATATAGGGGAGGATCTCGGCCTTGCGCGCCTCGTCGAGGGCGGCGAGCGGCTCGTCCATCAGCAGGAGCCGGGGCTTGGCGAGAAGCGCACGGCCGATCGCGACGCGCTGGCGCTCGCCTCCCGAGAGGCCGGCCGGGCGCCGCTGCAGCAGGTGCCCGATGCCGAGCATCTCCACCACCGCCTCGAAGGGCAGCGCGGGCCCGGGCCGGCCTCTCGCGAAGAAGCGGCCGTAGCCGAGATTGCCCCGGACGCTGAGATGGGGCAGCAGCCGCGCCTCCTGGAACACGGTCGCGACGCGGCGGCGATGCGCCGGCACGTCGATGCCCCTGTCCGTGTCGAGCAGGGTCTCGCCCGTCACCACGATGCGGCCCCTGTCCGGCCGGCCGAGCCCGGCCATCAGGGTGATGACGCTGGTCTTGCCCGAGCCTGAGCGGCCGAACAGGGCGGTGAGCCCCGGACCTGCCGCGAAGGCGATGTCCAGCCGGAACGCGCCCATGCGCCGCGCCAGCGCGACCGCGACGCTCACGCTGCGAGCCGGCGGCCGGCCCGGCGCGCGAGCCATTCGGAGGCGAGGAGCGCGCCCATGGACAGCACCACCGAGATCAGGGTGAGGCGCAGGGCCCCCGCCTCGCCGCCCGGCACCTGCGTGAGCGTGTAGATCGCTGACGGGAGCGTCTGGGTCTCACCCGGGATGTTCGACACGAAGGTGATGGTGGCGCCGAACTCGCCCATCGCCTTGGCGAAGGCGAGCACCGCCCCGGCCAGGATCCCGGGCAGGCTGAGCGGCAGCGTCACCGTCAGGAAGACCGCGAGCGGCGGCGCGCCGAGCGTCGCGGCGGCCTGCTCGAGGCGCGCATCGACCGCCTCGATCGACAGGCGCATCGCCCGCACCATCAGGGGAAACCCCATCACCGCGCAGGCGAGCGCCGCCCCGGTCCAGCGGAAGGCGAACACGATGCCGATCTCGGCAAGCCACGCGCCGAGGAACCCCTTGCGGCCGAGGGCGAGGAGCAGGAGGTAGCCCGTCACCACGGGCGGCAGGATGAGCGGCAGGTGCACGAGACCGTCGACGAGGGCGCGGCCGGGAAAGTCGCGGCGGGCGAGGAGCCACGCCACCGCGATCCCCGGAACCAGGCTCGCCAGCATGGCGACGCTCGCCACCCGCAGGCTCAGGGCGACGGCCGTCCACTCGTCGGGGCTGAGACCGGGCAAGGGGCGCTAGAACTTCTCGCCCGCCTGGCCGAGCACGGTGAAGCCCTGGCGCTCGAAAGCGGGGCGCGCCGCCGGGCTCTTCAGGTAGCTCAGGAAGGCCGCCGCGTCGGGATTGCGCGAGTCCTTGGTGAGCGCGACGGGGTAGAGGATCGGCGGGTGGCTGTCGGGCGGGAAGGTCGCGACCACGCGCACGCCCGGGTCCGAGGCCGCATCCGTCGCGTAGACGATGCCGAGCGGCGCCTCGCCGCGCGAGACGAGGAGGAGGGCGGCCCGCACGTTCTCGGCCTGGGCCAGCCGGTCCTTCACCCCGTCCCAGGCGCCGAGCGCCTCGAGCGCGGCCCTGCCGTACTTGCCCGCCGGCACGGCCTCGACGTTGCCAACCGCGAGGCGCCCGCCGCCGAGCGCCTTGGCGAGATCGACGCCGGGCTTCAGCGCGAGGCTGACGGCGGAATCGCGGGGCGCCACCACCACGAGGCCGTTGCGCAGGAGGTTGCTGCGGGTGCCAGGCCGGATCGAGCCCGCCGTCTCGGCATAATCCATCCAGGCAAGGTCGGCGGAGGCGAAGATGTCGGCCGGCGCCCCGGCCTCGATCTGCTTGGCGAGGGCGTTCGAGGCCGCGTAGGAGATCTTGGCGGACTTGCCCGTCTCCCGGTTCCAGGCCGCGGCCGCGTCGTCGAGGGCGTTCTTGAGGCTCGCCGCGGCGAACACCACGACGGGCCCCTCGGCCCGGGCGGGCCCGGCCGTGAGCCCGGCCGTGAGTCCGGCACCGAGGATGAGCGCGAGCGCGCCCGCGAGCCAGTACCGTCGCGTCGATGCCATGGGATGATCCTCGCGCCGCCGCCGGGCCGTGAAGGCCGGCTGGAACGCGCGTGATCATAGGGGGGCGGACCGGGCGAACAAGCGTCCGTTTCCCGTCGGTCGACCGGAATCCTGTCACATCCGCCGGAGCGGCGGAGCCGTGCCCAGGCGTCCGGCCTCATCCTCGTCCGGGCGCGCCGTCTCGGCCCGGTGGAGCCGGCTCAGCAGCACCAGGAGCCGGCCCGGCAGCGGCGCCTCGAGCGCGCCCGCGCCGAGCACGTCCTCGCGTCCGCGCGCGGGGCGGCGGGCCTTGGGCTTCCCGGTCAGGACGATCGGCCCGTTGCGGCCGGAGCGGCGGGTTTTCATCGCGGGGACGCAACTTCGAGATGCAGAATGGCCGGACGGCCCGGCGCGGACGCTCGCGCTGCAGGGTCGGGACGCGCGATCCCACCCGCGACGGTCGACGCCGCCGCGTGTGAGAGGCCAGCGAGAACGCGGCATCCCGCTCGCAGTTCCGGTCGAGCTTGCGCCCGAGGAATGAACATTCTGACGCATCCGCGGGCGGAAATTCCCGCGCGCCTGGAACGTGCTGGGCCGCCTTGCCCGTGCTGGCGGCGCGCCGCCGCGGGTGCTAGAGCGCCGCCATGATCGAAGGCCTGCCGCCCCATCGCCCGACCCACGTGCTTCGCCTTCTCACGGACGAGCGCTCGGCCCGCGCCACGACCGATCTGCTGGGCGAGATGTTCGACCCCACCGAGACCGCGGTGGCGGCCTTCGAGGCCGAGGACGGGGTGACGTGGCGGCTCGAGGCCTATTTCGCGGACGCGCCCGACGAGGACATGGTCCGCGACCTGATCCGGCCCGTCGTGGGCGACCAGGCGGACGAGGCGGTCTTCGAGACGATCGACCAGCAGGACTGGGTCCGGGCCTCGCTCGAGGGGCTGAAGCCGGTGCGGGCCGGGCGCTTCCTCGTCCACGGCGCGCACGACCGCGAGCATGTGCGGGCGCACGATCTCGCCATCGAGATCGAGGCTGCGCTCGCCTTCGGCACCGGCCACCACGGCACCACGCTCGGCTGCCTGCGGGCGCTCGCGGACGTGCTGAAGCGGGGCCGCCCGGCCCGCGTCCTCGATGTCGGCACCGGCACCGGCATCCTGGCCTTCGCGGCGGCGCGCGCGCTGCGCACCCCCGTGATCGCCGGCGACCTCGACCCGGAGGCAATCCTCACCGCGCGCGCCAATGCACGCCTGAACGGGCTGGGGCCGAGCCTGCGGCTCTACCAGGGGCCCGGCGTCGAGCATCCGCTGGCGCGCCGCGCCCGCTATTTCGACCTCGTCTTCGCCAACATCCTGGCCCGGCCGCTCAGGCGCCTCGCGCCCTCGCTGACGCGCGTCGTCGCAGACGGCGGCACGCTCGTGCTCTCGGGCCTGATCGAGCGCGACGTCCCCGGCATCCTCTCGACCTACGCCCATCAGGGCTTCCATCTCGCGGGTAGGGGCGTGATCGAGGGCTGGGCGACGCTGGTCCTGCGCCGGGGCGGCGCGGCGGCGCGGCCGCGCTGAGCCTGCCGCGACTGGCCTGAACGCCAGTCCCTCCGCGCCGCGGTTGCCGGCGCCCGGCGGGCGACGTAACCCTTGCGCCATGACCGAGCGCCGCCGCTTCCAGACCTTCGACGACCCGAGCCACCGCAAGGGTCCCGAGCGCGCCGCCGCGCTCCGCGCCGGCCTGCGGGAGATGCGCCTCGACGGGTTCGTGGTACCGCGCGCCGACGAGCACCAGTCCGAGTACGTGCCCGCCAATGCCGAGCGGCTCGCCTGGCTCACCGGTTTCACCGGCTCGGCCGGCACCGCGATCGTGCTCGCCGACTCCGCCGCCCTGTTCGTCGACGGGCGCTACACCCTCCAGGCCCCCGACCAGGTCGAGACCGGCGTCTTCACGGTGGTGCCGCTCGCCGAGAAGACCCCCGAGGCCTGGCTCGCCGAGGCGCTGAAGCCCGACGCCGTGCTCGGCTACGACCCCTGGCTGCACACGCCGGACGGCCTCGCCCGGCTGGAGCGGGCCGCCGCCAAGGCCGGCGCCGCGCTGCGGGCCGTGCCCGAGAACCCCATCGACGCCGCCTGGGCCGGGCGGCCTCGCCCGCCAGCCGGCGCGGTCGTGCCGCATCCGCCGGAACTCGCCGGCGAGACCGCCGAGGCGAAGCTCGCGCGCATCCGCGCCGCGCTCGCCGAGGCCTGCTGCGACGCCCTCGTGATCTCCGATCCCCACAACCTCGCCTGGGCCTTCAACCTGCGGGGCGCGGATGTCGGGCACACGCCGCTGGCGCTCGGCTACGCCATCGTGCCCCGCGAGGGCCGCCCGGGGGTGTTCCTCGTCTCCCCCGAGATCACGGCCGAGGCCCGCGCGGCTCTCGCCCCGCTCGCCGACCTCGCGCCGCGGGCCGGCTTCGCTGAGGCCCTCGGGGCGCTCGCCCGGGGCCGCGTCCGGCTCGACGCCGCGACCGCCGCCGCCGCTCTCAAGGATCTGATCGAGGCGGCCGGCGGCCTCGCCGATGTCGGGCCGGATCCCGTCACCGCCATGAAGGCCGTGAAGAACGCGGCCGAGATCGCCGGTACCCGCGCCGCCCATCACCGGGACGGGCTCGCGGTGACGCGCTTCCTCGCCTGGCTCGACCGCGAGGCGGCAAGCGGGGACCTCGGCGAGATCGCGGCCGTCGAGGCGCTGGAGGATTTCCGGGCCGCGGGCGGGCTCCTGCGGGACGTCTCCTTCCCGACGATCTCGGGCTCTGGCCCGAACGGCGCCATCGTGCATTACCGGGTGACCCGGGCGACCGACCGGACCGTGCGGACGGGCGAGCTCTTCCTCATCGATTCCGGCGCGCAATACGCCGACGGCACCACCGACATCACCCGGACGGTGGCGGTCGGCGAGCCGAGCCCGGAGATGCGCGACCGCTTCACCCGCGTGCTCAAGGGCCATCTCGCGATCGGGCGGGCGGTCTTCCCGGAGGGCACCACGGGCGCGCAGATCGACGCCTTGGCCCGCACGGCGCTGTGGCAGGCGGGGCTCGATTTCGACCACGGCACCGGCCATGGGGTCGGCGCCTTCCTGTCGGTGCACGAGGGCCCGCAGCGCATCGCCAAGACCGGCACGGTGGCGCTCAAGCCCGGCATGATCCTGTCGAACGAGCCGGGCTATTACCGGGCCGGCGTCTACGGCATCCGCATCGAGAACCTGATCCTGGTCGAGCCCCGCGCGGTCGCGGGGGGCGAGCGGAGCATGCTCGGCTTCGAGACCCTGACGCTGGCTCCCTACGACCGCCGCCTGATCGAGACCGCGCTCCTCGACGCGGACGAGATCGCCTGCATCGACGCCTACCACGCCCGCGTCCGCGAGGCGCTCGGGCCGGATCTCGGCGACGGGACGCGGGCCTGGCTCGAACGGGCGACGGCGCCCCTCGCCTGAAGGCGGTCCCGGCACGATCGGCATGGCGCGCGCGGAAAGCAGGGGGGAGGCGGCATCGGGGAGCGGGCTCGCCCGCTTCCTCCTGCTCTACGCCGCCCTCTACGGGGCCTATGGCTGCCTCTCGCCCTTCCTGCCGAACTGGCTCGCCGCGCGCGGGCTCTCGAGCGGGGAGATCGGCGCCGTGCTCGCCGGCGCCACGCTGACGCGGCTCGTGGCGGGCCCGCTCGCCGGCCGCGCCGCCGACCGCCGGGCCGCCGCCCGCCCCATCCTCGCGACCGCATCGGTGCTGGCGGGGCTCGCCGCGCTCCTGCATCTTTCCGGCCACGGCTTCCCGGCGCTCCTCGCGATCGGCCTCGCCTACGCGGTCGCGACCGCGCCGCTGGCCCCGCTCGCCGACGCGCTGGCGCTCGCGGGCGCGCGGGGCGGGGCGGCCTTCCAGTACGGCTGGGTGCGCGGCGCGGGCTCGGCCGCCTTCATCGCCGCCACGAGCCTCGTCGGCTGGCTGATCGAGGCGCGCGGGCTCTCGGCCGCGATCGTCGCGGGCGGCGTCCTGTTCCTCGGGACCGGCCTCGCCGCCGCCTCCGCGCCGGCCCGGGCCGAGCCGGAGGCGGAGCGGATCCGTGCGCGAGCCGAGGGACTCTGGCGCGGCTTCGCGGACCTCGCGCGACGGCCGGCCTTCCGCCGCACCGTGCTGGCCGCCGCCCTCGTCATCGGGGCGCACGCGATGCACGACGCCTTCGCGATGATCCTGTGGCGCTCGGCCGGGATCGGGGCCGGCGCGGCGGGCCTCCTGTGGTCGGAGGCGGTCGCCGCGGAAGTGTTCGTGTTCCTCCTCGCGGGACCCTGGCTGCTCGCCCGCATCGGCTGCGCCGGCGGGCTGATGCTGGCGGCCGCCGCCGGCGCCCTGCGCTGGGGCGTGATGGCCGAGACGAGCGCGGTCCCCTGGCTCGCCGGCACCCAGATCCTGCACGGGCTGACCTTCGCGCTCCTGCACCTCGCCTGCCTCGGCCTGATCGAACGGGAGGTGCCGGAACGGCTGCGCGCCACGGCGCTGACGCTCTACGGCACGGTCGGGCTCGGGCTCGCGGGCGCGGCCGTGACGCTCGCCTCCGGCTACCTCTACGAGGCCTTCGGGGCGCACGCCTTCCGGGCCATGGCGGGCTTGAGCCTGCTCGCCCTGCCGCTGGCGCTGGGCTTGCGGGGGCAACCATGAGCACTGAATCGTCATTTCGACGAACGTGGAGAGTACATATATAGAACAAATCACTGACAGGATGCAGAATGCAGTTCGCGATGCCCCCGAGCCGATGCCCGTCACCGCCGAGATCCTGATCCCGCTCGCCCTCGACACCGCCTACAGCTACGCCGTCCCCCCCGGGATGGCGCTCGGCGAGGGCGACGTCGTGCAGGTGCCGCTCGGACCCCGCGAGACGATCGGCGTCGTCTGGGCCCTCGCCGAGAGCCCGTCCGGCTCGAACCTGCGGCCCGTCACGGGACGGATCGGGGTGGCGCCCCTGTCCGAGCCCCTGCGGCGCCTCGTCGACTGGCTCGCCCGCTACACGCTGGCGCCCAAGGGCTCGGCGCTCGCCATGGCCCTGCGCCTGCCCGACGAGGCCGCCGCCCGCGAGACGGTCCGGGTCGGCGTGCGCGCCACCGACAAGCCGCCGGCCCGCGCCACCGCGGCCCGCACCAGGGTCCTGCAGGTCGCGGCCGACGGCGCGCTCCGGGGCAAGACGGCGCTGGCCAAGGAGGCGGGCGTCTCGCTCAGCGTCGTCGACGGCCTGATCGACGACGGCGCCCTCGAGGCGGTGGCCCTCGAGCCCGAGCCCGTGGCGCTCCCGCCCGATCCCGACCATCCGCGCGTGCCCCTGTCGGAGGCGCAGGCCGCGGCCGCCGCCGCGCTCCGGCCGCACGAGGGCGATACCGGCGCGACGCTCCTCGAAGGCGTGACGGGCTCGGGCAAGACGGAGGTCTATTTCGAGGCCGTGGCCGAATGCGTGCGGGCCGGGCGCCAGGCGCTGATCCTGATGCCCGAGATCGCGCTGACCGCCCAGTTCCTCGACCGCTTCGCGGCCCGTTTCGGGGTGCGCCCGGCCGCCTGGCACTCGGGCATCGGCGGCCGGCGCCGCGAGCGCATCCGCGCGGGGGTGGCTTCGGGCGAGATCGCGGTGGTGGTCGGCGCCCGCTCCGCCCTGTTCCTGCCTTTCGCGAGACTCGGCCTCATCGTCGTCGATGAGGAGCACGAATCCGCCTACAAGCAGGAGGACGGCGTCCACTACCACGCCCGCGACATGGCGGTGGTGCGGGGCAGGCTCGAGGGCTGCCCCGTGGTGCTCGCCTCCGCGACCCCATCGATCGAGACGCGCGTCAACGCGAGCCGCGGCCGCTACCGCCACGTCCGGCTGCCCGAGCGCTTCGGCGGGCGCCGCCTGCCCGACATCCGGGCGATCGACATGCGGCTCGACAAGCCCGAGCGCGGCCGATTCCTGGCGCCCCCGATGGTCGAGGCCGTCAAGCACAACCTCGCGGCCGGCGAGCAGACGCTCCTGTTCCTCAACCGGCGGGGCTATGCGCCGCTCACCCTCTGCCGTGCCTGCGGCCACCGCTACCAGTGCCGCAACTGCTCGACCTGGCTCGTGGAGCACCGCTTCCGCCGGGCGCTTGTCTGCCACCAGTGCGGCTATGCCGAGAGGAAGCCCGAGGCCTGCGTCGAATGCGGCGCCTTCGACCACCTCACCCCCTGCGGTCCCGGCGTCGAGCGGATCGCGGAGGAGGTGTCCGAGCTGTTTCCGCAGCAGCGCGTCGTGGTGCTGTCAAGCGACTTTCCCGGCGGCGCCGAGCGCCTGCGCGCCGAGCTGCAGACCGTGGCGGAGGGCCGGTGCGACATCGTCATCGGCACGCAGCTCGTCGCCAAGGGCCACAACTTCCCGCACCTGACGCTGGTGGGCGTGCTCGACGCCGATATCGGCCTGACCACGGGCGACCCGCGGGCGGCCGAGCGCACCTTCCAGCTTCTGCAGCAGGTCACGGGCCGGGCCGGGCGCGGCGAGCGGCCGGGCCGCGCCCTCGTCCAGACCTACCAGCCGGACCACCCCGTCATCGCCGCCCTCCTGTCGGGCGACGCCGAGCGCTTCTACGAGGAGGAGATCGCCGCGCGCGAGGCCGCGGGCCTGCCCCCCTACGGACGGCTCGCCGCGCTGATCGTCTCGGCCAGCGAGCGCGAGGCGGCCGAGGCCCACGGGCAGGCGCTGGCGCGCGTCGCCGACCCGCCGCCCGGCGTGATGGTGCTCGGGCCCGCCGAGGCGCCGCTGGCGCTGATCCGGGGCCGCTGGCGCTTCCGCCTGCTCGTCAAGACCGAGCGCGCCATCGACCTGCAGGCCTATCTGCGCGACTGGCTCGCCCGCGGCCCGAAGGTCCGCGGCAACGTGAAGGTGGCGATCGACGTCGACCCGCAGAGCTTTTTGTAGGAACCTGCGGCCCCGTGCCGCCGTCATCGGACGGTCCAGGAGGAGTGCCGACGTGCTGAGCTACGAGAAGAAGCCGGATTCCGACATCGCCGAGATCGTGGTCGACGGGAAGATCACGGACGAGGAGATGAACGCCGCGATGAGTGCCATGAAGGCCGATCTCGACCGGGGCGGCAAGATGAAGCTCCTGGAAGACATCCGGGCCTTCCAGGGCATGGAGCCGGCGGCCTTCTTCAAGGATCCGCGCTTCGGCCTGTCGATGATGAAGGGCGTCAGCCACATCGCCCTGGTGACGGACGCGCCCTGGCTCAAGATGCTGGCCGAGACCTTCAGCTTCGTGTCGCCGACCCAGATCAAGGTGTTCGAGCGCGCCCGTATCGACGAGGCGCGCCGCTGGCTCTCGGCGGCAGCCTGAGAGAGCGGGCCTGCGACTCCCCGGGAGCCGCAGGTCCCTGCCCGTCACTCGGCCTGCGCAACCTGCGAGCCGTGCCGGCGGGCCGTCCAGCGGCCGGAGCAGAGGGCCGAGACCTTCCAGGTGCCGCCGCCGGAGCGGGCCTGGAGCCGGCCCGAGACCGCGCCGCTCGCCGTGCCGTTCGAGACGCTCAGCCCGACGGTGCCGTCCGGGCCGACGCGCCCGCTCATCCGGGTCGCGCCGTCGGCGCCCGAGACGAGGCGCACCTGCCCCTCCCGCACCGCGACCGCGTAGCTGTAACGGCTGTCGCAGACGCCGCTCTCGGTGACGAGTTCCACCGACCAAGTGCCGTTGAAGTTGCCGCCTTCGGCCGCGCCCGCGGAGGAGAGGGCCGGCGCGACAAGAGCGGCCGCGAGCGCGAGAACCGTGACAACCTTCGACATGTGATCCCCTTCAGCCAATACCGCGGCACGGCCGGCACGCGCGGCGTGCAGCCTCGATCGAGTTCGGGCCACAAGGCCCTCGGCGGTGTGAATGGAACCCGAATATTGGCCGGAAGCGGCGAGAATATGACGCGACGTGCGCAACGGCACGCGCAGCTTTGATCAAGTTTGAGCTTGGCTGTTCTGGCTGCATCGACATCCGAGAGCCGCATGGCAGCCGACTTTATCCTCGGCGCCCCCGTGGACGGTCCCGAGATCCTGGAACTGCTACGCTCCCGAGCCGTTTCTCGCCCGAGCTTTTGGCACAACAGGAGATCGCGATGCGCCTCATCCTCATCGTCGCCACGCTGAGCCTCGCCAGTCTCGGCGCCGCCTCGGCGCAGACCACCATCATCGAGCGCGAGGCGCCGCCGCGCGCCGTCGTGATCGAGCGGGATCCGGTCGTGGTCGAGCGCCGTGTCGTCCCGGTCGAGCGCGAGGGCGGCTGCGAGACCCGGACCGTCACCCGCACGGAGGACGACGGCTCCTCGACGACGGTGCGGCGGGAGCGCTGCGACTGACGCGCGCCCGAGCGGCGCCCGCACGGGGGGAATGGAGGCCTGCCGCGCTCCCGAGAGGCGGTCTTGCCCGCCATTCGGGGGCCCATCGCGTCGGCGCGGCGGGCCGGCCGGACGAGCGGAGCGCCCCCCTCAATCCACGAGCGGCCGCGCCTCTTCCGGCAGCATGATCGGGATGCCGTCGCGGATCGGGTAGGCGAGCTTGGCCGAGCGGCTGATCAGCTCCTGGCGGGCGGCGTCGTACTCGAGCGTGCCCTTGGTCAGCGGGCAGACCAGGAGCTCGAGGAGCTTCGGGTCGACCCGGGTCGCCTCGACGGTGGAATCGAATTCGTCGGCCATCGTGTCGGTCTTTCGCGAAAGAGGGGTTACTGCAGCGTCGGCTCCGAGCCCGAGCCCCGCACCAACTCCATCTCGGTCACCGCAATCAAGACCTCGGCGCGTGTTTTCAGGTCGGGCGCCTCGAGCATCGCCTGCTTCTCGCGCACGCCGAAAGGGCTCATCATGCAGAGCGCGTTGACGAGGGCCTCGTTCGGCGCCTCCTCGATACCCGCCCAGTCGACCTGCAGCTCGTTCGACTCCACGAAGTCGCGCAAGGCCTTCAGCACGCCCTCGCGGTCCACCGCTTCCTCGCCGGCCCGCGCCTCGAAATCCGCCGCGAAGGCATCGTAGGAGACCTGGCAGCGGCGATAGGCCGTCGTGGTGGCGAGCTCGCTCTCCACCCGGAACCGGCTGATGCCGGTGAGCGAGATCAGGTAGCGCCCGTCGCCGGTCTCGGCGAACTGGGTGACGCGGCCCGCGCAGCCGACCCGGTAGAGGCGCGGCGCCATCGGCGAGCCGCCGCCCTCCGCATCCGGCTGGATCATGCCGATGATCCGGTCGGTGCGCAGAGCGTCGTCCACCATGGCGAGGTAGCGCGGCTCGAAGATGTTGAGCGGCATCTGCCCCCGCGGAAGCAGGAGCGCGCCCGGGAGAGGGAAGACCGGGATCACGGCGGGGCAATCCGCCGGGCCCTTGTAGCCCGCATGCGTGCTCATCTCATCTCCCCTGCCCGGAAACGCGCGTCAGGCGAACAGCAGCGTCGAGAGCTTGCGCCGCCCGCGGATCGTGTCGGGGTCCATCGGCCCCCAGGCCTCGAAGAACTGCAGCAGTTGCTTGCGGGCGCCGTCGTCGGTCCACTCCTTGTCGCGCCGGCGGATCTCGATCAGGTGGTCGACCGCTTGCGCCCGCTCGCCCCGCGCGTTGAGACCGAGGGCGAGGTCGAAGCGGGCCTGATGGTCGTCCGGGTTTGCCTCGACCTGGGCTTGCAGCCCCGCGAGGTCGCCGAGGGAGGCCGCCTGCTCGGCGAGCTCGATCGCGGCGCGGATCCCGGCGAGCGCCGGATCGCCGGCCTTCGCCTCCGGCACCATCGCCAGGACCTGCTTGGCGTTCTCGAGCTCGCCCGCGTCGAGCTGGATCTTGGCGAGCCCGGCAAGCGCTGCCACGTTGTCGGGCTCCTGGCCGAGCACCGCAGCGTAGAGCTCGGAGGCGCCCGCGAGGTCGCCCTCCTCGATGGCCGCGCCGGCCTCCGTCATCAGCTCGTCGATCTGGCTCGGGCCGGCGGGGCCGGCGAGCCTCTCGATGAAGCTCTTCACCTGGCTCTCCGGCACCGCCCCCATGAAGCCGTCCACCGGCTGGCCGCGCTGGAAGGCGATCACGGCGGGGATCGACTGGATGCCGAGCTGGCCCGGGATCGAGGGGTGCTCGTCGATGTTCATCTTCACGAGCACGACCTTGCCGCCCGCTGCCTTGACGGCCTTCTCCAGGACGGGCGTGAGCTGCTTGCAGGGCCCGCACCAGGGTGCCCAGAAGTCGACCAGGACCGGGCGGTTCATCGATTCGGCGATGACGTCCTGGCGGAAGCTCGCGGTGGTGGCGTCCCGGATGAGGTCGGCTGCGCCGGGCGGGGCGCCGGGCACGGGGGCGTCGTTCAGCATCGGATCCTCGCGGCAACGGCCGTCGGCATGGGCGCCGGGCAAATCGAGAAAAGGCGCCTCGTTACATGGTGCCCCGGCGACGGCCTGACCACCCCGCGGCCGAAGCCCTCCACCGGCATTGCGGCCGTCGGCAGGCAGGTCCTGCGCCGCTCAGCGCGCGGGTTCCCCGGAGGCCGGTTTCGCGGCCGTCACGAAGGTGCCCGCGAAGGTGCCCCGCTCCGCGGAGTTCGCCTCGCAGGCGATCTCGGTCTTGCCCGGCGCCGGCGTCGAGAACCTGCAGGAGCCGACCGCCAGCACGGGATTCTGGACGACGCCCTCGGGAGCCTTCTTGCCCGGGATCACCAGGCTGATCGGCTGAAGCGGATCCGTCTCCTCCGTCCGCTCCTGCTGGGCGCCGGTGCCGCTGAAGCTCAGCGTCTGGCCGTCGGTCGAGGCGAAGTCGAAGCTCGTGCGGCTGCGCGCGACCAGGTTCATCAGCGTGCCCGCACAGGTGGCGCTGACATCCTGTCCGGCGATCACGAGCCGGCTGCAGGTGCCCTCGAGCTTCACCGCGGCCTGCTGCGCGCGGGCGGGACCCGGCGGCAGGAGCGCGAGGGCCACCGCGAGGGCGACGGGAGCGGCGAGGAGGGCGCGGCGGAAAGCGGTGCGGCAGGAAGGGGCGCGGATCGTCATGGCGCCCATGTATGGCACCGGCGCCGTCCGTCGAGGGCGCCTCACGCGCCGAACCGCCGCGCCCGGTCGTTCGGCGCGGCGAGGTCGAGCCGCGGCCCGAGCGGCACGATGCCGGTCGGGTTGATGGTCGGGTGGCTCTCGTAATAGTGGCGCTTGATGTGGGTGAAGTCGACGGTCGCGGCGACGCCCGGCAGCGCGTGCAGGTCGCGCAGGTAGTTCGACAGGTTCGGGTAATCGGCGATCCGCTGCCGGTTGCACTTGAAGTGGCCGACATAGACCGCGTCGAAGCGCACCAGCGTGGTGAAGAGCCGGATATCGGCCTCGGTCAGCCGGGCGCCGAAGAGGTAGCGGCCCCGGTCGAGACGAGCCTCGAGGGCGTCGAGCTCGGCAAACAGCGCCTCGAAGGCCTCCGCGTAGGCCTCCTGGCTCGTGGCGAAGCCGGCCTTGTAGACCCCGTTGTTGACCCGGTCGTAGACCCGCGCGTTGAGGGCGTCGATCTCGCCCAGGAGATCCGGCGGGCAGAGGTCCGGTCCCGAGCCGCCGAAGGCGCCGTTCAGCATCCGGATGATCTCGGCCGATTCGTTCGAGACGATCGTGGCGCGCTGCCTGTCCCACAGGACCGGCACCGTGACCCGGCCGGTATAGCCCGGGTCGGCCCGGAGATAGACCTCGTAGAGACGGGCGGCGCCGTTGACGGTGTCGGGCGTCGCGCCCGGCGTGTCGCCGAACACCCAGCCCTCGCGGCCCATATGGGGATCGACCACAGAGACCGAGATCGCCTGCTCCAGGCCCTTGAGCGCGCGCACGATCAGGGTGCGGTGCGCCCACGGGCAGGCGAGCGAGACGTAGAGGTGATAGCGCCCCGTCTCGGCCGGGAAGCCGCCCTCGCCGGACGGGCCCGGATGTCCGTCCCGCGTCACCCAGTTGCGGTAGGCCGATGCCCTGCGCTCGAAGCGCCCGCCGGTCGACTTCGTGTCGTACCAGCGGTCTTGCCAGACGCCATCGACGAGCAAACCCATGGTCGCTGTCCCTTTCGCGAGGGCCGAGCCTGATCAGATGGGCGGCCGGGCCGGCCGGGAAAGGGGCCGGCCCCGGGGATGACGGCCGGTCGGGCGCGATCGGCATGGCCCGGTGCGGAGTGCGACGGATTGGACACAACTTGGAGTGTATTCAATTTCCCGACTTGTTCCCGGTAACGCTTCTCGTAGGCTCAGCCCGCCCGCCCCGGCTTCGGGGGCGGGCAACCTCCATCTCGGGAGCGCCGGAAACGGCGCCCCCTTTTTTTCGTTGAGGCTTCTCCAGCCACCTGGAGGTCGTTCGCCTTGGCCGTTGCCATCGTCGTTCCACTCGCCGAAGCCGCCCTGTTCACCGCCGGTTGCCTCGTCATCCACGCGCAGCGGCGGCACCCCGATCGCGTGACCGTGACGCTGACCTGCGTCGCGGTGCTGCTCGCCTTCGTGCTCGGTCTCGCGCTGACGCCCGACAGCTACGTGCGGGACCAGATGATCAGCGTGGACAACGGCGAGATCGGCCAGCAGCTCGATTGAGAGTCAGGCGCTCTCGAGATCCGGCCGCGCGGCCGCGACGTCGTAATCGTCCCGCGGCAGGCGCGCGAGGAAGCGCTCGGCCAGCTCGAACACGAGCAGGTCCGGCCGCACCCGCTCGATGTAGCCCCAGTCGAGGCTCGACGACCACACGAAGTGCACTTCGGCGAAGCTCTCGGCGAGAAGACCCGTCAGCATGATCGGGGTGAAATGGGCGTACGAATCGCCGAACAGGACGAGGCGGCGCCCGTCGATGCCGGGCACGGCGTTGCGGTAGATGACGTGGGCGCCCGTATGCAGCTCGCTCGCCCGGCCTTCCGCCTCGTAGGCCGCGACGAGGGGACCGGCATGGACGCGCTCGGCCGCGCGCTGGATCACGAGGTGGCTCACGCGCTCGCGGGGGCGTCCGGGCAACTTCTCGCCGAGATCCATCAGCCGCTCGGCCTCGAAGCGCGGGCGCGTCGCGATGTCGGCGGGCGGCACCGCGCCGAGCGCGCGCATCAATTCCCGGTAGGCGAGCAGGCAGCCCTCCACCGACCAGTGGGTGTCGGTGCGCAGGTAGAGCGGCGCCCCGTCGCGGGCGGCCCGGAAGGGCTGCAGCAGATCGAGATAGGCCGGTTGCCGCAGGAGCCGCCGGGCGAGGATCCGGGTGGCGGCGCGGGCCGGGTCGTAGGGCAGGTCCGCGGTCAGGTTGTCGTAGACCGACAGCTTCTCCGGCACGATCAGGTGGACCGAGCGGATGCCGAGCCGGGCGGCGCGCACGGCGCGGGCCTCGATCAGCCGCGCCCAGGCGCGCAGGCGCCACCAGCGGCGCGGGCCGCGCCCGTACTGGTCCATGACGCGGTTGCTTCCCCCGGTGAGGAAGAGCCAGCCATCCCGGCCGACATGGACCGTATCCCAGCGCTTGGCGAACATGGCCGCTCTTTAGCGGCGCACGACGCGAAGCGATACCGCGCGGCGACGCGTCCCGGCCGGGCGCCGGAGCCTCGCCGGCGCGGCGGGCGTTGCCCGCGATGGAATCCCTGGACGCAGGCGGCCCGGACGCTCCCGTAGATGCCCCGCCCGAGCCCGCGGCGAGGCCGGCGCGCCTCTGGCGCCCGCGCCGGGTCCTGGTGACCCCGGCCGCCCTCGCGCATGCCCATGGCCGGGCGATGCTGGCCCGCCTCGAAGGCCTCGGCCTCCCGGTCGAGCACCTGTCTTCGAACCGTCTCACGGGCCTGCGCCACCCCGATCCGCGCCGGGCCTACGCCGAGGCCAAGGCGACCCTCGCCCTCGTGGTCGCGCCTCCGACGAAGCTGAGGCTGCAGCCGATCCCGCCCTCGGCGGACTGGCGCTTCGACCTCGCCGAGGGCTGTCCGGCCCATTGCCAGTACTGCTATCTCGCGGGCTCGCTGCAGGGGCCGCCGGTGACGCGGGCCTACGCGAATCTCGGGGCGATCCTCGCCAACCTCGCGGCCTATGCGGGGCAGGGCGCCGTCACCTCCGCGCAGGCGGCCCGGATGTCGGAGGGCACCACCTTCGAGGCCTCCTGCTACACCGATCCGCTCGGCATCGAGCACCTGACCGGCTCCCTCTCGGCCGCGATCCGGCATTTCGGAGCCTGGGAGGCGCCGGTGCAGCTGCGCTTCACCACGAAGTTCTCCGCCGTCGAGCCCCTGCTCGATCTTCCCCACAACCGCCGTACCCGCATCCGCTTCTCGGTGAACGCCGCGCCGGCCGCACGCTACGAGGGCGGCACCGCCCCCTTGCGCGAGCGGCTCGCGGCGATGGGCCGGGCGGCCCGGGCGGGCTACCCGGTCGGCCTGACGATCGCGCCGATCCTGCCGGTCGCGGGCTGGCGGCAGGCCTATGGCAGCCTCGTCGCGGATGCCGCGCGCACCCTCGACGGCGTGCCCGATCTCGACCTGACCGCCGAGCTCATCACCCACCGCTTCACGCCGGGCTCGAAGACGGTGCTGGAGGGCTGGTATCCGGGCTCCGACCTGCCGATGCGGGAGGAGGAGCGCAGCCGCAAGCTCACCAAGTTCGGCTCGGTGAAATACGTCTTCCCGCGGGACCTGATGGCGGAGATGCGGGAGGCCCTGACGGACCGCCTCGCCCGAGATCTGCCGGCGGCGCGGGTCCTCTACTGGACCTGAGACCACGCCACCGCGAGATGCGCGACTGGACCTCGCGGGCACCCGCCCCATTTTGGCCGGCTAGCCCGCCCCGAGGCCCGATGTCCCGCCCCGACGCCACGCCCGACCCGCTGATCCTGACGCTCGCCCTCGACGAGCCCACCTTCGCGCTGTTCGACGGCCTGCGCCGCCGCCACTTCCCGGCAGCTCTCAACCGCATCCCGGCCCACGTCACCCTGTTCCACCACGTGCCGGGCGCGCTGGAGGCGGGCGTGCGAGAGACCCTGGCGGCGCTCGCGCGTGCGCAGGCGCCGCCCGAGGTGGCGGTGACGGGCCTGCGCTTCCTCGGTCGCGGCGTCGCCTACATGCTGGAATCGGAAGCGCTGTCCGACGTCCGCGGCCGCCTCGCGCGGGCCTTCGCCGATCACCTCACCGAGCAGGACCGGCAGGGCTGGCGCCCGCACGTCACCGTGCAGAACAAGGTGAAGCCGGAAGCCGCCCGCGCGCTCCAGGCCGAGCTGGAACGCAGATTCGCGCCGTTCCGCTTCACCGCACCGGGATTGCTCCTCTGGCGTTATCTCGGAGGCCCCTGGGAAGAGCGGGCGCGCTTCGGCTTCGGAGAGTTCTCGTGAGACCTGTCCCGCTTCGCTCGTCGCCTCGCCCGGAGCCCCGCCCGTGAAGGCGCTGCAGGCCGCCCGCGGCAACCCGCTGTTCAGCCGCGCCACCGCCATGTGGCTGCGGCTTCGCCTGAACGAGGTCGGGCCGCTCGCCGCGCTCCTAACCGTGAGCCTTCTCGGCTACGGCTTCTTCTACCTCGCCGACGAGGTCGGCGAGGGCTCGACCGCCGCCCTCGACCGCCGGATCCTGCTGGCCCTGCGCAACCCCGCCGACCTGTCCGACCCGATCGGGCCGCGCTGGCTCGAGGAGACGATGCGGGACATCACCGGGCTCGGCAGCGTCTTCACCATCGTGTTCTTCACGGTGGCGGTCTCCAGCTACCTCGCGCTCACGGGCAAGCGGCGCATCGCCGCGTTCGTGGCGGCGGCGGTCGGCGGGGGCGAACTCGTCTCGACGGTCCTGAAGCTGTTCTATCACCGCCCCCGGCCCGACCTCGTGCCCCACGGCATGGAGGTGTTCACGGCGAGCTTCCCGAGCGGCCACGCCATGATGTCGGCCATCGCCTACCTGACGCTCGCGACGCTGCTCGCCCGCGTCGACCCGCATCGGCGCGTCAAGGCACTGGTGCTGGCGCTTGGCGTCTTCCTCACCCTCTGCGTCGGTGTCAGCCGGATCTATCTCGGGGTGCACTGGCCGAGCGACGTGCTGGCGGGCTGGTGCGTCGGTGCCGCCTGGGCGGCCCTGTGCTGGTTCGTCGCGCTCCAGCTCCAGCGCCGGGGCGAGGTCGAGGCGCCCGATCCGCCGCCGCCGGCCTGACGCGCCCGCCGTTTGCGCCGCTGCGGACATCGCGTGCGGCGCCCGGGGCCGGTCTGCGCGCGGGGCAGGCCCCGGGAACACTCCCGCGATGCTGGCGGTTCGCAGAGGACGGCGGTGCCCGCTCGGGACGTCGCGCGCCGATTCCCACGGGATCGGACGGAATCATCCTCGAAACCGCATCGGCGAGGCTCATGGCGGAGAACGAGACCCATATGTCCCGGCGCAATCTCCTGGCCGCCGGCGGCGCGACGCTCGCCATGGGCGGGGGGCTCGCCATGGGCGGCTCGGCGTCCCCGGCCGCCGCTGCCCAGAACCCACCGGGCGGGCCCGCCGTACCGGCCGATACCGGCGCCGTGCAGGGAGGACGCATCGTGTTCCCGAACTGGCGCGGCTCCGGCGACCGCGCGCCCCCTCCGCCTCCCGCTCCGATGCCGCCCGAGAAGCGCGTCGGCTTCTGCGTCGTCGGCCTCGGCCGCCTCACGCTCGAGGAATTGCTGCCCGCCTTCGCCGAGTGCCGGAAGGCCCGGCTCGTCGCCCTGATGTCGGGCACGCCCGACAAGGCCAAGCTGGTGGCCGAGCAATACGGGATCGCGCCCGAGGCGGTCTACGGCTACGACGCGTGGGACCGCCTGCGCCAGAACCCGGCGGTGCAGGCCGTCTACGTCGTGACCCCGAACGCGCGCCACCGGGACCACGTCGTCGCGGCCGCGGCCGCCGGCAAACAGGTTCTCTGCGAGAAGCCGATGGCCGCCTCCTCGGCGGAAGCCCGCGAGATGATCGCGGCCTGCGCGAAGGCGAACGTGAAGCTGATGATCGCCTACCGCTGCCAGTACGAGCCCTACAACCGCGAGGTGACGCGGCTCGTCCGCTCCGGTGAGTTTGGCAAGCCCCGGCTGATCCAGGCCTTCAACGGGCAGACAACGGGGCTGCCCGAGCAGTGGCGGCTCAAGAGGGCGCTCGCGGGCGGCGGGGCGCTGCCCGATATCGGCATCTACTGCCTGAACGGGGTCCGGGCACTGCTCGGCGAGGAGCCCGTCTCGATCCAGGCGCAGACCCATTCGCCGCCGGACGACCCGAAATTCGCCGAGGTCGAGGAGACGGTGAGCTTCACCCTGCGCTTCCCCTCGGGCACGATCGCCCAGTGCATGTCGAGCTACGGCGTGCACGAATCCCGCCGCCTGAGCGTGCGCACGGCCGCCGCCGAGATCGACCTGGAGAACGCCTTCGCCTACGAGGGCCAGCGGCTCACCGTCTCGCACAAGGACGGCAAGCGGGAATCCCGGGACAATCGGGTGCTGGCGCGGAAGAACCAGTTCGCCCTGGAGATCGACCACTTCGCACGCTGCGTCCTGGAGGACCGCCGCCCGCGCACGCCCGGCGAGGAGGGCCTGCAGGACCACGTGCTGATGGAGGCGATCTACGAGGCCGCCCCCACGGGGGCTCCCGTCAAGGTCGGCCCGCCTCCCGGCGCCGGTGGCGGCCTCGACGTCACCCGCGGACCGGACCCCGACGAGGCCGGCTGAGCGCCCGCAACGGTCGGGGTCCGCCGTCTCAAGACTCGCGCAGCACCGCGAGCGGCGCCTCGAGGGTCAGCGTCACGCCCGCGGCCGGATAGGCGAGGTGCACGGCCGCTCCGAACCCGTCCGCGAGGCTGCGCTCGATCAGGCGGGAGCCGAAGCCCCGGCGCCTCGGCGGCGCGACCGGCGGCCCGCCCGCCTCCTGCCAGCGGAAGCGCAGGCGCGCCTCTCCCGCGACGTCGGCCTGCTCCCACGAGACGGTGACGTGGCCCGCCGGTGTCGAGAGCGCGCCGTACTTCGCCGCATTGGTGCCGAGCTCGTGCAGGACGAGGGCCATCGAGAGAGCGGATCTTGGCCCGAGCGTCACCGCGTCGGGCCCCGCGATGCGGAAGCGTCCCGCCTCGCCGTGCGTGTGGAGGCGCGCGGCGCCCTCCACCAGCGTGCGCAGGCTCGCCTCGGTCCAGCTTCCCTGGAGCAGGAGGTCGTGCGCCTGGGCGAGCGCCATCAGGCGCGCGGTCACGGCATCGCGCGCCTCCGCGAGGCTCGCCTCGCCCCGCAGCGTCTGCAGGCAGATCGCCTGGACGAGGGTGAGCGTGTTCTTCACCCGGTGGGCGAGTTCCTGCATCAGCAGGCGCTGGCGCTCCTCGGCGAGCTTGCGGTCCGTGATGTCGACGGAGGCGCCGGCGAGCCGCGTCGGCGCGCCGGCCTCGTCCCGCACGAGCCGCCCCCGCGCCAGGATCCAGCGGACGCTGCCGTCCTGCTGGACGATCCGGTACTCGGCCGAGAACTCGCCGGCACCCGCGAAGGTCGCGTCGAGCGCCGCCCGGAAAGCCGGCATGTCGTCCGGATGGAAGCTCCGGATGAACTCGGCGATCGGCGCGCCGCGGGCCGCGCGCTCGGGATCGACCGCGTAGATGCGCGCGAAGTTCGCGTCGGCGTAGACGAGGTCGGCGGCGAGGTCCCAGTCCCAGGTGCCGATCATGCCCGCGGCCCCGAGCGCCAGGCCGAGGCGCGCCTGGCTCGCGGCGAGGCGCTCCTCGGCCTCCGCCTTCTCGCGGCGCAGACGCTCCTGCGCCAGCGCGGCCTGGATCGCCTCGGCGAGAAGCTCCCGGAAATGGCCCGCAACGTCCTTGAGCACGTAGTCGGCCGCGCCGGCCTTCAGGGCCGCGACCGCGATGCGCAGGTCCTCGGAGCCCGTCACGTAGATCACCGGGGGCGGGGCCGGCAGGGCGCGGATGCGCCCGAGGATCTCGAGGCCCGTCTCACCCGGCAGGTGATGGTCGAGGGCGACGGCGTCGATGCCGCCCTCGGCGATGCGCGCGAGCCCGACGGCGCCGTCCGGCGCGTGCTCCACCGCGTAGTCGCGCGCCCGCAGCGCCCGCCCTACGAGGCGGACGAGGCCGGAATCGTCGTCGATGTAGAGGATGCGCAGGGCCACCGCGGGCTTGAAACTCCATCGGCAGACCGGGCGGCCGGGCTCGCGCGACGCCGATCCATCGCAGGCGATTGAAGCCGTTGCAGGGCAGGCGTCAGGCCGTCTCGGGCACCTGCATGACCGAGAAGAACAGCCCGAGCTGGCGGATCGCGTTGGCGAAGCCCTCGTAGTTCACCGGCTTCGTCACGTAGACGTTGCAGCCGAGGTCGTAGCAGCGCTGGATCTCGCGCCGGTCGTCCGTGGTGGTCAGCACCACCACGGGCGAGCGGCGCAGGTGCTCGTTGCGCTTCACCTCGGCCAGAATGTCGATGCCGCTCATGCCCGGCAGGTTGAGGTCGAGCAGGATCAGGAGCGAGCGGCCCGCCTGCGCCCGGCCCGACCCGTCCGGGCCGAGCAGGTAGGCCAGCGCCGAGGTCCCGTCTCGGAAGGGCGTGATGGCGTTGTTCACGCCGGCGCGCCGGATGTTGCGCTCGATCAGGCGCGCATGTCCCTCGTCATCCTCGATCATGATGATGTGAACAGGGTTCACGCCGCGCTCCTCGGGCCCCGCGCCCGGTCTCTCAGCCTGACCCGAGGGACGCCGCTGCCGCAATGAATTTCGCGGCCCTGTATCAGGAACGTGAAGTTGAGCAGGTGCAGGCGGCCTCTTTCTCAGTCATGCCCGGCTTCCTATAGCTTGGCCGCCCCGTTCCGACCGGAGACGAACGCCGTGACCACGCTCATCGAGAAGCGCCACCGCGCCCTCGTCGCCGCGATCGCCGAGATCACTTGGACGACGGCGCCCGACGGGCGGGTCGAGGACCTGCCGGAATGGCGGGCCTATACCGGCCAGAGCGCGGCCGAGGTGGAGGGCTGGGGCTGGCTCGACGCGATCCATCCGGAGGACCGGGCAAGCACCGTGGGGGCCTGGAACGCGGCGGTGGCGGGGCACGGGCGCTACGCGGTCGAGTACCGCGTGCGGATGCGCGACGGGACCTATCGCTGGTTCAACGCCCGCGCCGCGCCGATTCTCGACGAGGCCGGCGGGATCGTCGAGTGGGCGGGCGTGTGCATCGACATCGAGGGCCGCAAGCGGGCGGAGGCCGGGCTCTCCGCCCGCGACAGCGACTTCCGGGTGATGGCCGACTCGATCCCCCAGCTCGCCTGGATGGCCGACGCGACGGGCGCGCTCTACTGGTACAACCGGCGCTGGTTCACCTACACGGGCACCGACCTCGACGCGATGCGGGGCTGGGGCTGGCAGGCGGTCCACCATCCCGACCACGTCGAGGCCGTGACGGAGAAGTTCACTCGCGCCGTCGCGCGCGGCGAGCCCTGGGAGGACACGTTCCCGTTGCGCGGGGCTGACGGCCAGTACCGCTGGTTCCTGTCCCGGGCCGCGCCGATCCGGGACGCGGCGGGCGCGGTCCTGCGCTGGTTCGGCACCAACACCGACATCACCGCCGAGCGCGAGGCCGTTCTCGCCCTCAAGGAGGCGAACGAGGAGGTGCAGCGCTACGCCTACATCGTCAGCCACGACCTCAGGGCGCCGCTCGTCAACATCATGGGCTTCTCGAGCGAGCTCGAGTTGCTGCGCGTGGCGGTGGCCGAGGCCCTGAGGCAGCATCCGCAGGGCGAAAGCCTCGACGGCGACTTCGCCGAGTCCCTCGGCTTCATCAAGGCGGCCGTGTCCAAGATGGACGGGCTGATCACGGCGATCCTGCGCCTGTCGCGGGAGGGCAAGCGCCAGTTCCACCCCGAGCACCTCGACATGGGCGCGCTCCTGCGCGGCCTCGCCGACACGCAGCGCCATCAGGCCGAGCGCGCCGGGGCCAGCGTCGAGATCGGGCTGCTGCCCGACATCTCGGCCGACCGCCTCGCCGTCGAGCAGATCTTCGGCAATCTCCTCGACAACGCGATCAAGTATCTCGATCCGGGTCGGCCCGGCCGGATCGCGGTGGCGGGCTCGGTGGCCGGCGCCTTCGCTGTCTACACGGTGAGCGACAACGGCCGGGGCATCGCCGAGGCCGATCATGGCCGGGTCTTCGAGCTGTTCCGCCGCTCCGGACGGCAGGATCAGCCTGGCGAGGGAATCGGCCTCGCCCATGTCCGCGCCCTGGTCCGCGCTCTGGAGGGGCACATCGCGCTGCGCTCCACGCTCGGGCAGGGCACGCGCTTCGAGGTCCGCCTGCCCCTGCGGCAGGAGGGGGACGCGGCGTAGAGGGCCTACTCCGCCGCCGGCACGCGCAGCGCCAAGAGGCGGGCCGTGCGGGCGCGGGCGCCGGCGCGGGTCTCGTGCTCGGCGGCGCCGAGCTGGCGGCGGGCGTCGCCGACTGCCGCGTGGACCCCGTCGATGGCGAGGATCAGGGCACTCACCGTCCGATTGTCGATGGTGCGCTCGCGGGCATACCGCACCACGTCGGCGACGAGCTCGTCCGTCTCGGTGGCGAGGGCGTCGAGTTCCTGCCGGCACGTGGCGCCCCGCACCTCGCGCAGGATGTCGAGGAGGCGGTCGAGCACCACATCGATGCGCTCGCGCCGCTTGCGGGCGAGGCGCTGGCCGATCCAGGCGATGCCGGAGCCGATCGTGCCGCCGAAGAAGGCGAACAGGTAGATGTAATCCTCGTAGCGGTCGAGGAAGGTCTGTTGCTCGCGCTCGAAATAATCGACCGCGCCGGGGTGGTTCGGGAGCCGTGCGGAGGTCGCCGCGACCGTCGTGTCGAATTCCGGCGCCTTCATCAGCTTGGCGATGGGCGCTGCCGCGGCGAGCTTCGAGCGCCACTCGAACAGGTGCTGCGTCGCCGACGCCACCGCGACGCGGCTGATCGAGCCGCGTGCCATCAGCCGGTAGGAAGCGCCGACCGTCTTGATCTCCTCCTCGGGGCGCTTCGGGCGGCCGCCGAAGGTGCCGGCGGGAATCGTGACCGATTGCAGCTCGGGGAAGCGCGTCAGGATCGCCTCGCTGTCCGGCACGGCCACGAGGTCGATCTTCCTGTCCGGCGCGCCGAGCTCGACCGCCCGTACGGTGGCGACGGCGGCCTTGGAGGCGGGGTTGGCGATGACCGCGACCGCGTCGACCCGCTTCTCGGCGATCGCCGCGGTCACCTCGCCGGGCTTCAGGTTCACCAGCGCGACCCGGCCGGCGGCCACATCGCCGGCCGCTTCCTCGGGCGACGCGGTTGCCAGGTCGTAGAAGGCCAGGAGGTTGTTGAGGAAGGGCAGGTCGGCACTGTGGCGCACCACGATGCCGAGACGCTTGCGCGCGAGGTCGGGGAAGCTGTCGATCTCGGCGGCGTCGGGCGCGGCGATGACCAGTGCCTCGTCGTGCAGGATCGCGAGCGTCAGGCCGTTCTCCGGCAGGAGGACGTCGGGCCGCACCACCGCGAGGTCGGCCTTGTTGTCCTGCAGGGCCTTGGCGCTGTCGCGCACGTCGTCGTAGGGCACGAGCTTGAGGCGCACGTCCTCGCGTCCGCGGGCGAGCGCGCTGGCGTAGGTCTCCATCAGGGCGGCTTCGGCGCCGTCGCGGGGGCCGACCGCGACGGTCAGCGTGGTCGGGCGCGACAGGTAGACGACGGCCGCCGCGGTGGCGGCGAGCCCGAGGGCGAGCAGGACGAGGAGCCACTCGCGTCTCAAGAGGATGGTCGGCATGCGGGTGCCGTTCCTGTCGCCGCCCCTGCGGCGTTGCGTAGGTTCCATCCCGGATTCATGGAGCGTAAACCTGTCCAGATCGTGAAGAACTGATGGCCGTCCGAAACGTTGCAGACCCGTCCGGTGCGGCAAATGTCGCACAGGCAAGACCCGCGCCGCCGGTGACGGCGGCGTATCTCGAGCGCGCGGCCCTGCACTATCTCGAGCGCTACAGCGCCTCGACCGAGATGCTGCGCCGGACCCTGCGGCGGCGCGTCGAGAAGCGGGCGCGCGCCCGCGGCGAGGCGGCGGAAGCCTTCTGGCCGTTGGTCGAGGAGACCGTGGCGCGGGCCGTGCGCAGCGGCCTCGTCGACGACGACCGCTTCGCCGCCGCCCGCCTCGCCACGCTCCGCCGCCGCGGCAGCTCGGCCCGCGGCGCCTCGGCCAAGCTCGCCGCCAAGGGCGTCTCCCGCGAGGCGATCGCGGCCGCCATGGAGGCCGAGCGCGAGGCCGCCCCCGAGGGCGAGGCGGACGGCCTGGAGGAAGCGGCGGCCCGGGCCTATGCCAGGCGGCGGCGCCTCGGCCCCTGGCGCCGGCCCGACATCCGCGCCGCGCACCGCGACCGCGACCTCGCCGCCCTGGCGCGGGCCGGCTTCCCCTACGACCTCGCCCGCCGCACGGTCGATGCCGAGGACATCCCCGACGAACCCTGAGGCCGATGCGCTGGATTTCGGAGCCGCCCGCTCCACCTCGGGGATGGCTCCGGGATCAGGCCGCGCAACCCGCGCCGGCGCCCGTGCCGACAGGATGGGTCGCGATGATCAACCGCAAGGCGCACGCCGTCTGGCAGGGCAACGGCAAGGACGGGAAGGGCCGCATCACCACGCAGTCCGGCGTGCTGTCGGACCAGCCCTACGGCTTCAACACCCGCTTCGAGGATGGGCCCGGCACCAACCCCGAGGAGCTGATCGCGGCCGCGCATGCGGGCTGCTTCACCATGGCGCTCGCCTTCCAGCTCCAGGAAGCGGGCCTCGCCGCCACCGAGATGACGACGGAATCCGTCGTGACGCTGGAGAAGGACGGCGCCGGCTTCAAGGTGACGAAGTCGGCCCTGACGCTGACGGCCACGATTCCGGGGATCGACCAGGCGAAGTTCGACGCGCTCGCCCACGCCGCCGAGACCGGCTGCCCGATCTCGAAGGTGCTCAACGCCGAGATCACGCTCAAGGCGACCCTGAAGCAGGGGTAGGGCAAGCACCGACGCAGCCCTCCTCCCCGCAGATCTCGGGGCTTGTGCCGGCCGAGGGGAGGGGGCACGCGCTTGCCATGGCTGCGGCGCCACGGCGCGGGACGAGACGCCCACGCTACTTGAACAAACCACGAACGAGCGGCATCTTCCCGCGATGGACGAGACGCTCGCCAAGAAGCTGCGCATCCTGGCCGATGCCGCGAAGTACGATGCCTCCTGCGCCTCCTCGGGAGCCCCGAAGCGGGCCGCCGGCAAGGACGGCCTCGGCTCGACGACGGGCGCCGGCATCTGCCACGCCTACACGCCGGACGGGCGCTGCATCTCGCTCCTGAAGATCCTGCTCACGAACTACTGCCTGTTCGACTGCGCCTACTGCGTGAACCGCCGCTCCTCGAACGTCAGGCGGGCAAAGTTCTCGGTCGACGAGGTGGTGACGCTCACGGTGGAGTTCTACAAGCGCAACTACATCGAAGGATTGTTCCTCTCCTCCGGCATCATCAGGTCGCCCGACCACACGATGGAGCTCCTGACCCGCGTCGCCAGGACGCTGCGCCGCGAGCACGGCTTCCGCGGCTACATCCACCTGAAGTCGATCCCCGAGGCGAGCCCCTGGCTGATCGAGGAGGCGGGCCTCTACGCCGACCGCCTCTCGATCAACCTCGAGCTGCCCACCGAGGCGAGCCTGGAGCGCCTGGCGCCCGAGAAGGACGGCGCCGCGATCCATGACGCGATGGAGCAGATCGGCAGCCGCATCGCCGAGGCGAAGGCCGAGCGCCGCCGCTTCTCGCCGGCCGGCCAGTCGACGCAGGTGATCGTGGGGGCGGACGCGACCTCCGACGAGGCCCTGATCCGCAAGAGCGCGCATCTCTACGGCACCTTCGGCCTGAAGCGCGTCTACTACTCGGCCTTCAGCCCGATCCCCGACGGGTCGACCATCCTGCCGCTGAAGGCGCCGCCGCTCCAGCGCGAGCACCGGCTCTACCAGGCGGACTGGCTGATCCGGTACTACGCGTTTTCCCCCGACGACGTGGCCGAGGCGACCGAGGGCGGAATGTTCGCCCTCGACGTCGACCCGAAGCTCGCCTGGGCCCTCAAGAACCGCCACCGCTTCCCCGTCGACGTCAACGGGGCCGACCGGGAGATGCTGCTGCGGGTGCCGGGCCTCGGCGCCCGGGCGGTGGACAGGATCGTCACGGCGCGCCGCCACGCGACGCTTCGCCTCGACGACGTCGCCCGCCTGACCTCGGGGCTGAGGCGGGCGCGGCCCTTCCTGATCGCGGCGGATTGGCGCCCGACCCATCTGACCGATCGCCTCGACCTGCGCGCCCGGCTCGCCGAGCCCGCCGCGCAGCTGAGCCTGTTCTGAGATGGGCGGGCCGGAGACGCGGCGCGCGCCCTCGGGTCCGCTTCGCGGATTCGACCTCTTCCGGACCGAAGAGGCGGCCCAGGCTTCGAAACCCGGCGGGACGAGCCTGCGGACCATTCGCCTTCGCCCCGGCGCCGACCTCGACGGGTTCCGCGCGGCCGTGCGCGGCCTCGTGGCCGAGGGCGTGCCGCCGGAGGGAGCGGTCTTCGTGAGCGGCGAATCGCCCGGCCTGTTCGGCGCCGGGGCGCCCGCGGCGTCGGATGCCCCCGTCGCGCTGCCGCGGGCCGCGGCGGCGCTGATCCCGATGGTGGTGCCCCACCGCGATCCCGAGCGCTACGCCCTGCTCTACGCCCTGATCTGGCGCATCCTGGCGGGCGAGCGGCACCTGCCCGACGTCGCGAGCGACCCGCTCGTCCACCGCCTGAACGGCATGCGCAAGGCGGTCGGGCGCGACCTGCACAAGATGCACGCCTTCCTGCGCTTCCGCCGGACGGCCGAGGACGGAACCGAGCGCTTCGTCGCGTGGTTCGAGCCGGAGCACCACATCCTCGAGGCCGCGGCCCCCTTCTTCGTCGAGCGCTTCCGCGCCCTGCGCTGGACCATCCTGACGCCGGAGGGCTCGGCGATCTGGGACGGCGCGGCCCTCCGCTTCGGCCCGCCGGGCCGGCGCGAGGAGGTGCCGCCGGGCGACGGCTTCGAGGCCGGCTGGCAGGGCTATTACGAGAGCACCTTCAACCCGGCGCGCACGAACCTGCGCGCCATGCGGGCGGAGATGCCGAGGAAGTACTGGCACAACATGCCCGAGACCGCCGCGATCCCCGCTCTGATCCGCCAGGCCTCGGCCCGCACCGCCGCCATGATCGAGAGGGAGCCGCAGATGCCCGTCAAGCGAGAGCCCGCCCGGGCGGTCGCCGCCATGGCGGACCAGGACCCGAAGAGCCTCGAGGCGCTCAACGCCATCATCCGCCGCTCGCAGCCGCTAGTGCCGGGCGCGACGCAGGCCGTGCTCGGAGAGGGGCCGGTCGGCGCCGCGATCGCGTTCGTCGGCGAGCAGCCGGGCGACCAGGAGGACCGTCAGGGCCGGCCCTTCGTCGGGTCGGCGGGCCAGCTTCTCTCCCGCGCGATGGCGGAGGCGGGGATCGACCGGGCCGCCTGCTATCTCACGAATGCGGTCAAGCACTTCAAGTTCGAGGAGCGGGGCAAGCGGCGCATCCATCAGAAGCCGACCGCCGGCGAGGTCAGCCACTATCGCTGGTGGCTCGACCGGGAGCTCGATTTCGTGGCCCCGAAGCTCGTGGTGGCGCTCGGCGCCACCGCGGTGCTGGCGCTCACCGGCAAGGCGATCCCGATCACCCGGGCGCGGGGCCCCTTCCGGTTCGAGCGCCTCGACAACCGCTTCCAGGGCTTCATCACAGTCCACCCCTCCTACCTCCTGCGCCTGCCGGACGAAGCGAAGCAGGAGGCCTACGCGGCGTTCGTCGGCGACCTGCGGCGGGTGGAGGCGCTGGGGCGGGAGCTGGCGGGGTAAGATCGGGCAATCCTTGCAGGGTGTGCCGTCTCGGGTTGAAAGCGACCGCACTCCCTGCCCGGCCTCATTCCGAGGTGCCGCCGACGATCGACGATCGCGAGCGGCCTCGAAGGAGGATCGGGCTCCCTCTCCCGTTCGGGAGAGGGTCGGGGTGAGGGGTGCGACCTTTCCGGAAACGGCGAACCCCTCACCCGGTCCGCTGACGCGGACTCGACCTCTCCCGCACGGGAGAGGTGCCCGCGCCACATCGCCAGCTGTTCTCGCCGTGACCATTTCAGCCCGTATCGGCGCGCGGTCGCCTCTCACGCCCCCGCCGCGTCCGCCTCCTTGTGCGGGCGCAGTTCCGGCGCGATCGGGGCCTCCTCGATCTCGGCGTTCGGCTCGGCGCGGCTCTCCTGGCGGCTCGAATCCACGAAGAGGCGCGCCTCGCCCTCCTTCACGCCGAGGCTGCGCAGCGCGTAGAGGGTCATGCCGAGCGCCAGCTCCCGCTCGCCCATCAGGACGAGGCCGACCCGCCGCTCCTCCAGCCGGCGGCGCTCGCCGTCGCTGTGGGTGCGGATGAGGGTGTCGATGCGCGGGTTGGCGCCGCGGGCGATCTCGATGAGGCGGCCGGCATTGTGCGAATCCGGGGTCGCGATCACCAGAAGGCGGGCGCTGCCGATATCGGCGGCCTCCAGGATGCCGGGGGCGCCAGCATCGCCGAAGACCGCGTCGATGCCCTGCTGGCGCAGCTCCAGCACCCGGCGGCGGTCGCGGTCCACCACCACGTAGGGCAAGTCCCAGGTCTGCAGCGCCTTGCCGATGCTGCTGCCGACGCGCCCGTAGCCGATCACCACCGCATGGCGGCGGCGCGGCGCCGTCTCGACCGCCATCGCGACCTCGCCGGCGCCCTTGCGCTCGAAGCGCGCGGCAAGCTCCGGCCGGTCGGCGAGCGCCCGCTCGATCCGCCCGACGAGCGCGAAGAAGAGCGGGTTGAGGGTGATCGACAGGAGGGCGCCCCCGAGGATCAGGTCGCGGCCCTCCGGGGGCAGCAGCTTCAGCGACAGGCCGAGGCTCACGAGGATGAAGGAGAATTCGCCAATCTGCGCGAGGCTCGCCGCGATGGTGAGCGCCGTGCCGACCGGATGCCTGAAGGCGAGCACGATCGCGACCGCCGCGATCGATTTGCCGAGCAGGATCACGCCGAGGACGGCCAGCACCGAGAGCGGCTCGCGCAGCAGGATTCCGGGGTCGAACAGCATGCCGACCGAGACGAAGAACAGCACCGCGAAGGCGTCCTGCAGCGGCAGGGAATCGGCCGCCGCCTGATGGCTGAGGTCGGATTCCGCGAGCACCATCCCGGCGAAGAAGGCGCCGAGCGCGAAGGACACGCCGAACAGCTCCGCCGAGCCGAAGGCGATGCCGAGCGCCAGCGCCAGTACCGCCAGGGTGAACAGCTCGCGCGAGCCGGTGCGCGCCGCCTGGTCGAGGAGCCAGGGCACGAAGCGGCGCCCGACGACGAGCATGAGGCCCGCGAAGACCGCGACCTTGGCAAGCGTCAGCCCGAGGGTCAGCCAGAGATTGCCGCCCGCGGCGTGATGCCCGTCGCCGCCGCTGCCGCCCAGCGAGGGCGCCAGCGCCGGCAGGAGCACGAGCGCCAGCACCATCGCGAGATCCTCGACGATGAGCCAGCCGACCGCGATGCGGCCCTTGTCGCTGTCGAGCAGCGCCCGCTCCTCCAGCGCCCGCAGCAGCACCACGGTGCTCGCCACCGAGAGCGCGAGGCCGAAGACGAGGCCCGCGCCGAGGCTCCAGCCCCAGGCGAGCGCCAGCCCTCCGCCCATCGCGGTCGCCACCGCGATCTGCACCACGGCGCCGGGCAGGGCGATCGCCCGCACCGCCATCAGGTCCTTGATCGAGAAGTGCAGGCCGACGCCGAACATCAGCAGGATCACGCCGATCTCCGCGAGCTGGCCGGCGAGCTCCCCGTTGCCGACGAAGCCCGGCGTGTAGGGGCCGACGAGCACGCCCGCCAGCAGGTAGCCGACGAGCGGCGGCAGCCTCAGGCGCTGCGCCACCATCCCGCACACGAAGGCGAGCACGAGCCCTAAGGCGATGATGGCGATCAGCTCGGTCGCGTGCGGCACGGGTGCGTCGTCTCCTGCATGGTGGCGCCGGGCAGCCGGCGCGGCGGTGATCGTGGGGCGTTGCGGCCTGATTAGCCGAGCTTGGCGCCGATTTCGGTGCCGGACTGCACCTGGGTGCCACTTCACACAGACGTTGGACGCGCGCGAGGGGCGGTGCAGTCCCGAGGGCGGCAGGCGGCCTTGGAGCGGGAGGCGCAGCCGGCCGCCCCGGCATGGCCGACTTTCATGGCCGCCTTCCATGGCCGCTCCCGAAGGACAACGCCCGGCCACGCAGCGGTTTCAACGGCTGTCGCCGATCCCTCGCCCGAGCAACCGCCGCACGGTCGAGGTCTCAGGCGAGGTCTGATGCACGGCGGGCGCGAACGAAGCTGCTGCTCTCGCACACATTTCCGTGAAACCGCCATGCCGGATGCTCCGTTGTCGCCCTGGATTACGCATCCGATCGAGGGCAGGCCGGCGATGACTACGCAGCACGATGCGGCGTTGAAGAACGATAACCTTGAGCGCCGGAACTCCACGGTGTGGACGGTGGCGCTCGCGACGGCGCTCCTCGGGCTCGTCGCGCTCCCGCGCAGCCGGGAGACCCGGCGCCGGTCCGGCGGACCCGTGCCGAGCGGGCGCGGCGAGCCGCGCGAGGCCTCCGCGTCGTACGAGGGCCGCGACGCCCAGCGGGTCGCGCGCAGCGAGCCCGATCGGGGCCGCCACGCGACGACGCCCTCCGAGATCCCGGCGAGCGGCTGGAAGGACATCGCCCTGCGGGTCTTCCACGACGTCAGCGAGAACCGGCTCGTCTCGGTGGCGGCGGGCGTCACCTTCTACGTGCTGTTGGCGATCTTTCCCGCCGTGGCGGCGCTGGTCTCCTGCTACGGCCTCGTGGCCGATGTCGGCACCATCAACGAGCATCTGGCGAGCCTGCAGGGCGTGCTGCCGTCGGGGGCCATCGAGATCGTCGGCGAGCAGGTGAAACGCATCGCCGAGAAGGGCGACACCACGCTCGGTCTCACCTTCTTCACGGGTCTCGCCCTGTCGATCTGGAGCGCCAATGGCGGCATGAAGGCGGTCTTCGACGCGCTCAACATCGTCTACGAGGAGCGCGAGAAGCGCAGCTTCCTCTGGCTCAACCTGCGCTCGCTGACCTTCACGGCGGGCGCGCTGCTGTTCATCGTCCTGGCGCTCGTCGGCATCGTGGTGCTGCCGGTGGTGTTCAACACGATCGGCGTGTCGGCCAATGCCTGGTACATCTCGCTGCTGCGCTGGCCGGCGCTGCTGCTTGTCGTGCTGTTCGGCCTCGCGCTCCTCTACCGCTACGGCCCGAGCCGCGACGCGCCGCGCTGGCGCTGGGTCACCTGGGGCAGCGCCGTCGCGGCCCTGCTCTGGCTCGTCGCCTCGCTCGCCTTCTCCTGGTACGTCTCGAACTTCGGCAAGTACAACGAGACGTACGGGTCGCTCGGCGCCGCGATCGGCTTCATGACCTGGATCTGGATCTCGACGATCATCGTGCTGGTCGGCGCCGAGATCAACGCCGAGATGGAGCACCAGACCGCCAGGGACACGACGGTCGGCCAGCCGAAGCCGCTCGGCGCCCGGCAGGCCAGGATGGCCGATACGGTGGGGGCCGCGACCGGAGCGACGTAGCCTTCGGGCGGACGGGCCATTAGACAGGGAGCCTGCCCCCAACCGCCCATGACCGCCGAGCCATGACCGCCGAGACGATGACCGCCGAGACGATGACCGACACTGCCAAGCCCGTCGGCCCCGGCGATCAGGTTCTCCTGGTCGACGGTTCCTCCTTCATCTTCCGGGCCTATTTCCAGTCGATCAACCAGCCCGAGCGCTACAATTTCCGGCCCTCGGACGGGCTGCCGACCGGGGCCGTGCGGCTGTTCTGCGCCAAGATCGCCCAGTTCGTGCAGGAGGGGGCGGCGGGCGTCTGCCCGACCCATCTCGGCATCGTCTTCGACAAGTCCGAGGGTTCCTTCCGCAAGGAGATGTTTCCCGACTACAAGGGCCACCGCCCCGACGCACCGGACGACCTCAAGCGCCAGATGCCGCTGATGCGCGAGGCCGTGCGGGCCTTCGGCCTGCACGCCGTCGAGCTCGAGCGCTACGAGGCGGACGACCTGATCGCCACCTACGCCCGGCAGGCGGAGGCGCGGGGCGCCGGTGTCATCATCGTCTCCTCCGACAAGGACCTGATGCAGCTCGTCGGCCCCCTCGTGCGCTTCTACGACTTCGAGTCGGGCGCCAAGGGCAAGCCCGGCTACCGGCCCGAGCGCAACCTCGACGTCGAGGCCATCATCGCCAAGTGGGAGGGGCTGCAGCCGGGCCAGATCGGCGACGCGCTGGCGCTGATCGGCGACACCTCGGACAACGTGCCGGGCGTGCCCGGCATCGGCCTGAAGACCGCGGCCGCCCTCATCAAGGAGTTCGGCAGCCTGGAGGCGCTGCTCGAGCGGGCCGGCGAGATCAAGCAGCCGAAGCGCCGGGAGACGCTCCTCGCCAACATCGATCAGGCCCGGCTCTCCCGCCGCCTCGTGGCGCTGATGGAGGACGTGCCGGTGCCCGTCGGCCTCGACGAGCTGCGGCTGCCGAAGCCCGATCCAGAGCGCCTCGTCGGCTTCCTCAAGGCCATGGAGTTCAACACGCTGACGCGCCGCATCGCCCAGATGCTGCACGTCGACCCCGAGGCGGTGCGCCCCGACCCGAGCCTGCTGCCCGGAGGAACCCCCCACGCCTACGCCAACGCGGACGGCGGCAGCGACGCGGTGCCGTTCTTCGGCGACGTGCCGCCCGATCCGGAAGCCGCGGCCGGCGGCCTGGACCGGCCGGAGGGCGCCGCCCCGCCCCAGGTCGACCCCTTCGCCGATCTCGGCCTGCCGGACGAGGCGCCGAAGCCCCGCGCGCCGGCCGAGCCCGGTCCCTCGAACCTCGTCGCGGCGCGCGCGGCCGAGGCCGTGAAGCCCTTCGACACCGCCGCCTACGAGACGATCCTGTCGCTCGACCAGCTGGAAAGCTGGATTGCCGAGGCCGAGGAGGCGGGCATCGTCGCGGTCGATACCGAGACGGACGCGCTCGACGCCAACCGCGCCGGCCTCGTCGGCGTCTCGCTCGCGGTTGCGCCGGGACGCGCCGCCTACATCCCGCTCGCCCACCGCAAGGACGCGAAGGCGGGTGACCTGTTCGGCGACGGGGCGGCCGAGGCGGACGGGCTCCTGCCCGAGCAGGTCGACCTCGAGGCGGCGCTCAAGCTCCTGAAGCCGCTCCTCGAGAATCCCGGTGTCCTCAAGGTCGGCCAGAACCTCAAATACGACTGGCTCGTCCTCTCCCGCTACGGCATCGAGGTCTCGCCCTTCGACGATACGATGCTGATCTCCTACGTGCTCGATGCCGGCAAGGGCGGGCACGGCATGGACGAACTCGCCCGCCGCCATCTCGGCCACCAGCCCATCACCTTCTCGGACGTGGCGGGCACGGGCCGGGCCAAGGTGAGCTTCGACAAGGTGCCGCTCGACAAGGCCACCGCCTACGCGGCCGAGGACGCCGACGTGACCCTGCGGCTCTGGCGGATGATGAAGCCGCGGCTCGTGGCCGAGCGGCGCGTCGCGGTCTACGAGACGCTGGAGCGTCCGCTGCTTCCCGTCGTCGCCCGCATGGAGCGCCAGGGCATCCGGGTCGACCGCAACATGCTGAGCCGGCTCTCGGGCGACTTCGCCCAGACCCTGGCGCGGCTCGAGGAGGAGATCCAGGAGGACGCAGGGGAAAAGTTCTCGGTCTCCTCGCCGAAGCAGATCGGCGACATCCTGTTCGGCAAGATGGGCCTGCCCGGCGCCAAGAAGACGCCTTCGGGTCAGTGGGCGACGCCCGCGACGCTCTTGGAGGAGCTCGCCCAGGCCGGGCACGAGCTCCCGAAGAAGATCCTCGAATACCGCCAGCTCTCGAAGCTGAAATCGACCTACACGGATTCGCTGCAGGAGCACGCCGACCGCCGCACGGACCGGGTCCACACCTCGTTCTCGCTCGCCGCCACCACCACGGGCCGGCTCTCCTCCTCCGACCCGAACCTGCAGAACATCCCGATCCGGACGGAAGAGGGCCGGCGCATCCGCCGCGCCTTCGTGGCGGCCGAGGGCAACAAGCTGATCTCGGCCGACTACTCGCAGATCGAGTTGCGGCTCCTCGCCCACATCGCCGACATCCCGCAATTGCGCCAGGCCTTCGAGGACGGCATCGACATCCATGCGGCCACCGCCTCCGCGATGTTCGGCGTGCCGTTGACCGAGATGACGCCGGACCTGCGGCGTCGGGCCAAGACCATCAATTTCGGCATCATCTACGGCATCTCGGCCTTCGGCCTCGCCGACCGGCTCGGCATCCCGCAGACGGAAGCCGCGGCCTTCATCAAGCAGTATTTCGAGCGCTTCCCCGGCATCCGCGCCTATATCGACGACACCAAGCGCTTCTGCCGGGACAAGGGCTACGTGACGACCCTGTTCGGCCGCGTCTGCCACTACCCGCAGATCCGCTCGAACAACCCGCAGGAGCGGGCGAGCGTGGAGCGCCAGGCGATCAACGCCCCGATCCAGGGCACGGCGGCCGACATCATCCGCCGCGCCATGACCCGGATGGAGGGGGCGCTGGCGGCGGAAAAGCTCAACGTGCGCATGCTCCTGCAGGTGCACGACGAGCTCGTCTTCGAGGCGCCGGAGGACGAGGTGGGGCGGGCGCTCCCTGTGATTTCACGGGTGATGGAAGAGGCCCCGCATCCGGGCATCACGCTCCGGGTGCCGCTGGCGGTGGAGGCGCGGGCGGCGGGGAACTGGGAGGAGGCGCATTGATGCGGGACACCTAAAGATCAACCTTCGAACACATTGTCGGTTCCAACTAGAAGATCGCATCCATCTTTAGGTATTGGGAAGCCATATCCATTATTTGGGCTTTCCCAGTATAGATTACCGGTTTGATGGTATTTGCTCATATATATATCTATACCAATCTTTTGTAATGCGAGGTGGAGTGCCTGAACCGAGTCAATTCCTGCTGCAAAGCTCTTGCGAGGGTGGTCTGGCCAATCAATTTCATAATGACAAACCCATGAACTGCCATCCGATTCTGGTATAGATATTTTTATCGATATAGCCTTTTTTGCGTTTGATTCCAGGAAGTAGATAATTCGCTCTGCAATAATCATTTGACGCTCAATAGTTTAGGGGCGGAATCGGATTGCCTCTTTCGCAAGCGATTAGGCTGACCATCGCTTGGGCATAACAACTTCTAAGACCCACCATCCTGCACTGAAAAATATCTCTTTTGTATTGATCATCGCAAAACTCTTGGCTGCTATTGTTAATATTCTGCGGCTTGATCGAACCCATCGAGTCGATCTCGGCGCTTTCTGTAGGATCGCCGACGCTTATCCATTGTCCGCCATCAGCTTGCCCTGCAGGAGCGCGAGGTTGATCAGGAGTATAATCCTTGAAAAGTAAGAGAAGTCGATTTATACTAATTTGTAAATCAACAGCATCTAATTCCGACCTAATTCCAATTATATCTTGATCATAGCGATGCGACATTTGCTTTTTCCAGAAGGCGATTTCCAGTGCGATATCCCACTTCGCTCCTATGTCATGAATACATTCCTTAAGGGAGTTGCTGAGCCAATGTTCCGCTTGGAGACCAGGGTCGCAATCAATTACATGAAGGGCTAAACCCCGCCCGATGACCCACACCGTTGCCGCCCTCTACCAGTTCACGCCGCTGCCCGACGCGGACAGCTTGGTCGGGCCACTCCAGGCGCTCTGCGACGGGCTGAGGCTCACCGGCACGCTGCTCCTCGCCCGCGAGGGCATCAACGGCACGGTGGCGGGCGAGGGCGCCGCCATCGACGCCTTCCTCGCCGCGCTCCGCACCGGCCCGCTCCTCGGCGGCCGGCTCGACGCGCTCGAATGCAAGCTGTCGCGGGCGGAGGCGCCGCCCTTCCGGCGCATGAAGGTGAAGCTGAAGCCCGAGATCGTCACCTTCGACGCCGGCGCCACCGACCCGACCGGGGATGTCGGCAACCGGGTCGCGCCCGAGGACTGGAACGCGCTGCTCGACCGGCCGGGATTGCGCCTCGTCGACACCCGCAACGCCTTCGAGGTGGCGCTCGGCAGCTTCGCGGGCGCGGAGGACCCGGGGCTCGCCCGCTTCAGCGATTTCCGCGCCTACGCGGATGCCCTCGATCCGGCCGACCAGCCCGAGATCGCCCTGTTCTGCACCGGCGGCATCCGCTGCGAGAAGGCCGGCGCGTATCTCAGGGGCAGGGGATTCGCGACAGTGCACCTCCTGCAGGGCGGCATCCTCAAGTATCTGGAGACCGTTCCGGAGGCCGAGAGCCGCTGGCGCGGCGACTGCTTCGTGTTCGACGGCCGCATCGCGCTGGGCCACGGCCTCGGCGAGCGGCCCGACCACCCGCCGGAGGCTCTGCGATCCCCGCCGGGGGCCATCCCATCCCTGCCGGAGGCTCAGCTTGCCCTGCCGGAGGCTCAGCTTGCCCTGCCGGGGGCTCAGCTTGCCCTGCCGGGGGATCGGCTTGCCCTGCCGGGGGATCGGCGATGACCGACGACAGCGCCCGCATCGACCGCCTGGAGATGCGGCTGACCGAGCAGGACGCGGTGATCGAGGACCTGAACCGGACCATCACCGAGCAGTGGCGGATCATCGACCGGCTCAGCCGTCAGGTCGCGGCCCTGACCGCGCAGGTCGAGGAAGCCGCCGCGCGGGTCGATCCGCGCGCGCCGGAGCCGCCGCCGCCGCATTACTGATGGGGCTCGGCCCCGGCCGGATCCGGGCGGAGCGGGCCGCCCGCGACCGCGGGGCTCAGGCGCCTGCCTGGCTGACGAACTTCGTCACGAGGTAGCCCTCGAGCGCCTCGGCGCCGCCCTCGCTGCCGTAGCCCGAATCCTTGACGCCGCCGAAGGGCGTCTCGGGCACCGCGAGGCCGTGGTGGTTGATGCCGAGCATGCCGCTCTCGATCCGGGCCGCGACCTTGGCGGCGCGCTCGGCCGAGCGGGTATAGGCGTAGGCCGCGAGCCCGTAGGGCAGGCGGTTGGCTTCCGCGAGCGCGGCCTCGTCGTCCCTGAAGCGCTGCACCGCCGCGACCGGTCCGAACGGCTCCTCGTTCATGATGCGGGCCGAGAGCGGCACGTCGGTGAAGACGGTCGGCTCGAAGAAGTTGCCCCGGTTACCGATGCGCTTGCCGCCGGTGCGCAGGGTCGCGCCCTGCGCGGTCGCGTCGGCGGTGAGCGCCTCCATGGCGTCGAGCCGGCGCCCGTGGATCAGCGGGCCCATCTTGCTGTCCGGATCGAGCCCGTCGCCGACCTTCAGCCCCTCGGCGAGCGACACGAACCCGTCGACGAAGCGGTCGAACACGCTCTCGTGGACGAGGAAGCGGGTCGGCGCGACGCAGACCTGGCCGGCATTGCGGAACTTGTTGGCGCCGAGCACCGAGACCGCCTTCTCGACGTCGGCATCCTCGAACACGATGGCGGGCGCGTGCCCGCCGAGCTCCATCGTCACCCGCTTCATGTGGCGGCCCGCGAGCGCGGCGAGCTCCTTGCCGACCGCGGTCGAGCCCGTGAACGAGATCTTCCGGATGACGGGGTGCGGGATCAGGTAGGACGAGATCGCGGCCGGGTCGCCGAAGACGAGGGAGAGCGCGTCGCCCGGCACGCCGGCGTCGAGATAGGCCCGCACGAGGGCGGCGCAGGAGGCCGGCGTGTCCTCCGCGCCCTTCAGGATCACCGAGCAGCCCGTGCAGAGGGCGGCCGCGATCTTGCGCACGGCCTGGTTGATCGGGAAGTTCCAGGGGGTGAAGCAGGCGACCGGCCCGACGGGCTCGCGCACCACGAACTGCATCACGCCGTCCTGGCGGGCCGGGATGACGCGCCCGTATGTCCGCTTGCCCTCTTCCGCGAACCAGTCGGTGACGTCGGCGGCGATCTGCGTCTCCATCCGCGCCTCGGCGAGCGGCTTGCCCTGCTCCAGCGTCATGGTGCGGGCGATGTCCTCGACCCGCTCCCGCAGCAGGTCGGCGGCGCGCCGCAGGATCTTCGAGCGCTCGATCGGCGAGACCTTGCGCCAGGCGGCGAAACCCCGCTCGGCCGCCTCGAGCGCCCGATCGAGATCCTGGCGCGTCGCGACGGCGAGCTGCCCGATGGTCTCGCCGCTGGCCGGGTTCAGGATCGGCAGCCGCTCACCCGCGGAGCCTGCCGACCACGTGCCGGCGATGTGCAGATCGACATCCGGATACATGAAGCGCGATCATCCCTGCTCGGCCGGCGCCCGTCGCCGGCAGGGCGCGTTGTCGGCCCTTCGCGGCCCGGGAGCAAGCGCCGTCCGGGCATGGATCGCCGTGCGTGAGACCGGCGCGCCGCCGCTCAGGCCGCGATCCGCTCCGGCATCGCATCCGGGCCGAGCACGCGGGCGCGTTCGCCGCGCCGCGCCTGCAGGGTGCCGCCCTTCGGAACCACCTGCCAGCCCTCGCGGCAGCCGTCGATGGGCTCCGAGACCACGATGAGGCCGGCCTCGGTCTCGCGGTAGTAGAGGCTCGGCGGACGCCCGTCGCAGGCCCAGCGGAAGGCGGTCAGGCTGTCGCCGTCGGTGAGGAGGGCGGTGAAGCGCAGGGGCTCGGTGATGCCGGCCGCCTGCATCAGGTCGCGCACGGTGGCGAGCGTCTCGGCCATGGCGGCGATCGGCCGCTCGATCAGGCCGTTGCCGAGTGCCAGGAGGAAGATCGCCTCGGAATCGGTGGTGCCGCGGCGCCCGTCGTAGAGCGCGTCCGGGATCAGGGCCTCGAGCCGGCGCTTGATCCGGTGATAGCCGCCGATCTGGCCGTTATGCATGAACATATGCCGGCCGTGCACGAAGGGGTGGCAGTTCGCCCGCGTCGTCGCCGTGCCGGTCGAGGCGCGCACATGCGCGAAGAAGGTGCGGGCGCGGACCTGCTGACAGAGATTGACCAGGTTCTCGTCGGACCAGGCCGGTGAGACGTCCCGATAGATGCCGGGATCGGGCCTGTCGCCGTACCAGCCGATGCCGAAGCCGTCGCCGTTCGTCTCGGTCTTCGCCTCGGAGGCGTGGAGGGATTGGTGCACCAGCGAGTGCGTGGGTGCGCAGACGAGGTCGGAGAGGAAGACCGGATCACCGCTATAGGCGAGGAAACGGCACATGGCTGACTGATACCCCCTGACGATCGCGCGGCGGGCTCTCGCGGCTCGCCTAGCAAGCCGTGTTCCGTTCGCGAGAGCACGCCGTCACCGGACTGTAACACTCAGGCTTGCGCGGTGAACAGTTCGTTAATGCACCGCAACATGCCCCGACTTTGAGCGTATCCGCCGAGTTCGCTCAAGCGATGGCCAAGTGATGGCAGGTTCGCGGAAGGCGCGAAGAAGCGGGTGGATCAGGCCCGGAGCCGCGCGTCGCCTGAAAAACAGGCATGCGTGCGGGACCGAACCGGACTCTTGCCCGTTGACGCAGGCCGGCGCAGCATCTCCGCCGGAGCAGCGGCCCGATTCGTGGCCGCGCCCTCAGGCATCACACCGATCATCCGGATAAGGAGGCTTCATGGGCCAAGCTCTGCCCGACTGTCCCGTCGCACTCGTGGTCGAGGACGACGCCGCGGTCCGCAACCTCGCTGCGGCCGTCCTCGAGGAGACGGATCTCGACGTGATCGCTTGCGAGAGCGCCGAGGCGGCGATCTCCGTGCTGGAGCGCGCCGACGTCAACGTCGCCCTGCTCTTCGCCGACGTGCGCCTGCCCGGCGCCATGGACGGGATCTCGCTCGCCCGCACCGTCGAGCAGCGCTGGCCGGAGGTGCGGGTGATCGTCACCTCGGGCTACGACGAGGGCCGCAACGCGCGGATGCCCGAGCACGCCGTGTTCATGCAGAAGCCCTGGCGCGCGTTCGACGTGCTGGTCCAGGCCGAGCACGCCACCGTCGCCGCGCGCGCGGCGTGACCGGCCGCTGAACGCGAAAAGGCCCGTGCCGCGGTGAGCGGCCGGGCCTGTTCGGAGCCGGCGGGGCTGCCGGAGACCGGCAGCGGGGCGTCTCAGGACGCGGCGGCGGGGGCCTGCTGCGGCGCAGCCGGGCTCGCGGAGGGCATGCCGGGACGACGCGGGCCGCCGGCGCCGAAGCGGGGCTTCGGCTTCGGAGCGGCGATCAGACCCTCGCGGATCGCGGTCTTGCGGGCCTGCTTGCGGGCGCGGCGGACGGCCTCGGCCTTCTCGCGCGCCTTGCGCACGGACGGCTTCTCGTAAGCCTTGCGCTGCTTCATCTCACGGAAGATGCCTTCGCGCTGCATCTTCTTCTTGAGGACGCGGAGCGCCTGATCGACGTTGTTGTCGCGAACGAGTACCTGCAACGGTCTTGATCCTCTAGAACGATCTGTTTCGGTTCGCGCCCGGCCCGAGCCCCCTTGTACGGGGAAACCGACAAACGCCCCTGGCCCGGGAAATCCCGGGAGGGACGTCGATCGAACAGTCTCGAATCGGCGCGTAAAACGACACCTGGGGCAGGCTCATACACGATGCCGGGTCGACTTCCAACCGGGTGTGCGGCCGGAACGCGCGCGATCCCGGGACGCGGCCGCCAAGCCACACTCGCCAAGCCACACTCGCCGGACGCCGCCGGCGACCTCCGATCGACCGGGTCTCGCCTCAGTTGTGGGACTGGATGAAGTTGCGCACGAGCGGGTAGGTCTGCGCCTCCCATCTGCGGCCCGAGAACACGCCGTAATGGCCGACGCCGGCCTGCAGGTGATGGCTTTTCATGTGGGGGGGCAGGCTGGTGCAGAGATCGTGGGCCGCCATGGTCTGCCCCACGGCGCAGATGTCGTCGCGCTCGCCCTCGACCGTCATCAGGGCCGTGCGCCGGACCGCCCGCATGTCGAGCGGGTTGCCCCGGTAGGTGAGCTCGTTCTTGGCGAGCGTGTAGTCCTGGAAGACCGTCTTCACGGTCTCGAGGTAGAACTCGGCCGGCAAATCGAGCACCGCGAAATACTCGTCATAGAAGGTCTCGATCGCCCGCGCCTTCTCGGTCTCGCCATGGGCGAGGTGCCAGAACAGGTCCGCATGGCCCTGCATATGACGCCTGGCGTTCATCGACAGGAAGGCCGAGACCTGCACGAAGCCCGGATAGACACGGCGACCCGCGCCCTTGTGGCGGCGCGGCACGGTCGCGATCAGGTTCTGCTCGAACCACGTGATCGGCTTCGAGGTGGCGAGCTCGTTCACCGCGGTCGGGCTGATGCGGCAATCGACCGGGCCGGCCATCAGCGTCATGCTGCGGGGGGCCGCCGGGTTCCGGGTCTGCGCCATCACCGCCGAGGCCACCAGGGCCTGCACCGCCGGCTGGCAGACCGCGAGGAGGTGCGAGCCCTCGCCCATCGTCTCGAGGAACTGCACGAGATGGTCGACGTAATCGTCGAAGCCGAAGGGCCCGGCCGAGACCGGCACGTCGCGGGCATTGTGCCAGTCGGTGATGTAGACGTCGTGGTCGGGCAGCAGGGTGCGGACGGTCCCGCGCAGGAGCGTCGCGAAATGGCCCGAGAGCGGCGCCACCACCAGCACCTTTGGCTGCTCGGAGGCGATGTCCTTGCGGAAGCGCAGGAGCGTCCCGAACGGCGTGGCGAGCACCGGCTCCTCGGTCACCGGCACGTCGCGGTTCCCGACCGGCACGGCATCGATCCCGTAGGCCGGCCGGCTGAAGGAGAGCCCGGCCCGCATCATCATGCGGGCGCCCGCCGACCACCAGTTCACGGGCTCGCGGTAGCCGGCCTGCGTCCACGGCGAGATCGCGTCGTGGAGGACGCGCCCCCAGGCCCGGGTCTGCTCGGCGAGGTCGGATTGCACCTCGAAGGCGTCGTACAGCATCGGGCGGGCTCGCATGCACGATCGGCCCGACGACGGGGCGCTCACGGCTGAAGGAGTGGGCAGCCACGCCTCTGTGCGCTGCATATTCATTGCGCGCTAAGGATTAGCCGGGCGCGGAAACGTCGCAACAGGCCAAAAGTACGAGGCCGGGGGATAGTGGTTCTGGCGCATCACCCGACATCCGACTGCACGTCCCGTGCCATGGTCCGTTCCGGGCACCGTGCCCGGAATGGTTGAGCTTGCAACGTTTCAGACCTGCTGATCCTGTCAAGGCCGATCGCCGCCGCCGTGGATCCCGCCTGGGGATGCCGGGGTTTGCGGCATCACCCGCGGCACGAGTCTTGGATCGGGCCCGGACAAGGAACACCGATCCGAGGGGACCACGATGGCCGCGGCGACGCTCACGATCTCGAGCCGGAACTACTCGTCGTGGTCGCTGCGCGGATGGCTGATCTGCCGGATGGCCGGGCTCGATTTCGAGACGGAGGTTCTGTCGGGCGCCGACGCCTCGACCCGCGCGGAGCTCCTGCACCTCTCGCCCTCGTTCCTGGTGCCGCGCCTGCGCCACGGAGACGTGGTCGTCTGGGACACCCTGGCCATCGCGGAATATCTCAACGAGACCGTCCCGCGGGCGGGCTTCCTGCCCGAGGACGCGGTCGCGCGCGCGCATTGCCGGTCGATCTCGGGCGAGATGCACGGCGGGTTCATCAACCTGCGCTCGGCCCTGCCGATGAACCTCCGGGCGCATCACCCGCACTTCAGGATCTTCAACGGCGCCCGGGGCGACATCGACCGGATCGTGGCGATCTTCGACGCGTGCCTCGGCCGCACCGACGGACCCTATCTGTTCGGCGCGCGCCCGAGCCTCGCCGACGCCATGTACGCGCCGGTCTGCACGCGCTTCCGCACCTACGACGTGTCGCTGCCGCCGTTCGCCGCCGCCTACCGCGACCTGATCCTGTCCTGGCCGCTGATGACCGAGTGGGCGGAGGACGCCGCGCGCGAGCCCGAGGAGATCGAGGAGCTCGACATGGAATTCTGATGCGGCATCCGTCCGATCGAAGCGGACGTCGGGTTCACTCGGCCGCCTGGGCCGGTGGAGGGGGCTCGACGGACGGGGCCGGCGCGCCCTGCGCGGCCAGCGGCAGCTCGATGCGCGCGCTGAGCCCGCCCTCCGGGCGGTTCGTCAGGGTCAGGCGCCCGTTATGGGCCTCCACGATGGCGAGCACGATCGAGAGGCCGAGGCCGAAGCCGCTCGCCTCGTTGAGGTTGCGGGCGCGGTCGCCCCGCACGAAGGGCTGGAGCATGGCGTCCCGCTCGGCCTCCGCGATGCCGGGTCCGGGATCGCGGACCTCGACGGCGATCCCGCGCGGGGTCGCCTCCATGCGCAGCACCGCCGCGCCGCCGTACTTCACGGCATTGTCCACGAGATTGGTGACCGCCCGCTGCAGCTCGTCGGGGCGGCCCCGCACCAGCACGTGGCGGCTGCACGCGACGCGCACATCCGCGCCGACATCGCTGAAGCCGTCGCAGACCGTCTGCACCACGGAGGCGAGGTCGACGAGGGCGGTCGTGCCGGCCGCGCCGCCCTGGCCGTCGCGCACGAAGGAGAGAGCGGCCTCGACGAGGCCGTTCATCTGGTCGAGGTCCCGCAGCATCATGGTGCGGGCATGGTCGTCCTCGATGAATTCCGCGCGCAGGCGCAGCCGGGTGATCGGGGTGCGCAGGTCGTGGCTGATCGCCGCGAGCATCTGGGTGCGGTCGTCGATCAGGCGCCGCACCCGCTCGCGCATCCGGTCGAGCGCGCGCGAGACCGCGAGCACCTCCTCGGGCCCGCGCTGGGGCAGCGCCATGCGGTCGTTGCGCGTGCCGAAGGCCTCGGCCGCGCTCGCGAGCCGCGCGAGCGGCGCCGTGAGCGCCCGCGTCGCCCAAACCGAGAGCAGCGCGAGCGTCAGGCCAAGGAACACGAAGGTGAAGATGATCGCACCCTGCTTCGGGGGGCGCAGGGGATCGTCGGGCAGGCTGGCCTGGAAGGTCGCGCCCCCCGGCGTCGTGATGCCGAGGCGCAGCAGGCCCGGCGCGGCCGCGGCCGGCAGGTTCGTGATGGCGAGGGGCCGGCCGAAGCCGTCGCGCAGGCGCTGCACCACCGGGTGGGCGGCGAGCGCCGTCTCGGTGCTCGCCGCGGCGCCGTCCCAGGGCGCGATGCGCAGGGTCGGCAGCGTGCCGGCGGCGCCGCGCAGGATCGCCGGGCGCTCGCCGGGCTCCGCCGCGTCGAGGAGGCGCGTCACCGTGGCGAGGCGGTTGGCGGCGACGCCCGGATGGTCGTCCGGGCGCCAGGGCTCGCGCAGCAGCACGAAGGCCAGCGTCGCGACGGCGTGCGCCACCACGATCGCCGCGACGACGAGGAGCGCGATCTGACCCGCGACGCTGCGGGGCCGCAGGCGGGCGAGGAGACGCGCCAGCGCGGGGTGAGCGCTCATGAGCGGGTCACCTCCGGGGTGAACAGGTAGCCGCCCGAGCGGATCGTGCGGATGATCTCGGGGTTGCGTGAATCCTGCTCGATCTTCTGGCGGATCCGGCTCACCAGGACGTCGATGCTGCGCTCGAACGGCCCGGCCGCCCGGCCCTGCGTCAGGTCGAGGAGCTGGTCCCGCGAGAGCACCCGCCCCGGCCGCAGGCAGAGGGCGTGCAGCAGGTCGAACTCGGCGCCCGTGATCGCGATGCGCGCGCCCTCCGGGCTCAGCACCTGCCTGAGCGAGACGTCGAGGGTCCAGCCCCCGAAGTGCAGCCGGCGCGTCCCGTCCTCGCTCGGCGCCTCCGCTGCCGCGCCCCGGCGCAGAATCGCCCGGATCCGCGCCAGGAGCTCGCGCGGGTTGAAGGGCTTGGCAAGGTAATCGTCGGCGCCGAGTTCGAGCCCGACGATGCGGTCGATCTCCTCGGCCTTGGCGGTCAGCATCAGGATCGGGATCGTCGAGGACCTGCGCAGGCGGCGGCACAGGCTGAGCCCGTCCTCGCCCGGCAGCATCAGGTCGAGCACGATCAGGTCCACGCGGGCATCGGACAGCATGCGGTCCATCTCCCGGCCGTCTCCCGCGAGGCTGACCCGGCACTCGTTCGCCCGCAGGTAGCGGGCGACGAGGGCGCTGATCTCGCGGTCGTCCTCGACGAGGAGGATATGGGGCGTCGGGTTCGTCGTCATCGGCCGGATTTGTCAAGTCTCGATCGGCGGTTATGCCCTGCGTCGGCAATCATTCGAACCCCGGGGCGGCGCCTGAATTGTAACAGGCTGTTTCCCGCACGCATTCACGACACAACCCGCAACGCAAGCGGGGCCGCCTGTGGAAAGCGCGTCGTCCGCGCCCGGCCGCATTGCCGCCGAGTCCGCAGATTCCTATGTCCGACCGAGCCGCGCCGAATCACCCCGGCGCATCGCCGGATCGGCGAGCTCATCAGGGCGCAACGGTGCGCGCCCGACCCCGGGAGACGAGGATGCAGACCTCAAACCGCCTGTTCGACGACTTCGCCCGCATCATGACCGACGCCGCCGGTGCGGCCCAGGGCGTCCGGCGCGAGGCCGAGACGATGGTCCGCGGGCAGATCGAGCGCCTGATCCGCGACATGGACATCGCCTCGCGCGAGGAGGTGGACGTGCTGCGCGACCTCGTCACGACCCTGCGCACCCAGAACGACGCGCTCGCCGCCCGCGTCACCGCCCTCGAGGCGAAGCTCGGGCCGGAGGCGGGCGCCGGCACCACGGAAGCCGTCTGAGGGCGAGGCCGTTCGGTCCGGGTCCCGCGCTCCGCGAGAGGGCTCGGAGCGCGTCGAGGATTGTGCACAGGAAGCAGCGGTGGATAGCCGGTTTCCTGTTCACCGGCCCCGACCCCCGCTTTGAATCGCGAGTCCGGGGCGGTCTATAGTCGGAAGCGAACTGATTCGCCCGAGTACGCCGATGACCGCGAACGCCTAAGCTTTCACCGCAATTCTCTGGACCTTGCCGGTCCGGTCTTTACCTTTCTGCGGTGCGCCTCGACGTTCCGGTTTGCTTGTCCTTCATCATGCTGCGGCGGCTCATTCGGGTCGGCGCCCTGGATTCTCATGACCCAGCTCCACGTCGATACCGAAGATCATGACCGGCTCGAGCACCCGCTCGACGTCGTCGAGCGCCTCGCTTCGCTGCGCGACTGGATCTTCGACCGCGCCGAGACCGACGAGATGTCGGTCTCGGTCGCGGGTCGCTGGGCCGATTACCACGTCGCCTTCACGTGGATCGAGGATGTCGAGGCGCTGCACGTGGCCTGCGCCTTCGACCTCAAGGTGCCCGAGCGCCGCCGCCTGGAGATCCTGAAGCTCGTCACCCTCGTCAACGAGCAGCTCTGGATCGGTCATTTCGACCTGTGGTCGTCGGACAGCGTCGTGATGTTCCGGCACTCCCTGCTGCTCGCCGGCGGCATCGCCCCGACCCACCCGCAATGCGGGCTGCTGCTGAAATCCGCGGTCGATGCCTGCGAGCGCTACTACCAGGCCTTCCAGTTCGTCCTCTGGGCCGGAAAGTCCGCCCGGGAAGCCCTCGACGCGGTGCTGTTCGAGACCGAGGGCGAGGCCTGAGGCCCGAGCCGATGCGCGGATCCCACGGCCACCATCGCGCCGGCCTGCCGGCCTCGCTCACCCTCGTGGGCGCGGGCAAGATGGGCGGCGCCATGCTCGACGGCTGGCTCGCGGGCGGGCTCGACCCCGCGCGCACCGCGATCCTCGACCCCGCGCCGGCCCCCGAGATCGCCGAGCTCTGCCGCGCGCGCGGCCTCTTGCTCAATCCCGCGCGGCCGCCCGCTGCCGAGGCCGTGGTGCTGGCGATCAAGCCGCAGGGGCTCGAGTCCGCCGCGGCCGCGGTCGACGCCCTGATCGGGCCCGACACGCTGCTCGTCTCGATCCTGGCGGGCAAGACCATCGCTGACCTGAAGGGCCGTCTGCCCGCCGCGCGCGCCGTGGTGCGGGCCATGCCGAACCTGCCGGCCAGCATCGGGCGCGGCGCCACCGGGGCCGCAGCGAGCCCCGAGGTCACGCCGGGGCAGAGGGCGGGCGCCGACGCGCTCCTGTCCGCCGCCGGCCTCGTCGAGTGGCTCGACGACGAGGGACTGATCGACGCCGTCACGGCCGTCTCCGGTTCGGGCCCGGCCTACGTCTTCCTGCTTGCCGAGGCGCTCGCCGAGGCGGGCGTCGCCGCGGGGCTGCCGCCCGAGGTCGCGGCCCGGCTCGCACGCGCGACGGTCGCGGGCTCGGGCGCGCTCCTCGACGCGAGCCCGACCGAGGCCGCGCAGCTGCGGAGGAACGTCACCTCCCCGGGCGGCACCACGGCGGCGGCCCTCGACGTGCTGATGCGGGACGATGGCCTGCCCGCGCTGATGCGCGAGGCGGTGGCGGCGGCCAGGCGCCGGGCGGGCGAGCTCTCCGGCTGAGACCCGTGCGGCATGCCCGCCCACGGGCCTGCACGACGCGGACCCGGCACCTAGATAGGGTTTTTCGACCGAGGAGGAGCGGAAAGCCATGGACAAGACCGCAGGCCCGTCGGCTGATGGCAGCAGGAGCGACGGCACGAAGAGGAAGGCTGCCCAGACGCCGAAGCCCTCCCCGCGCGAGGCCGCCGTCGACGCCCTGATGCGGCTCGCGGCCGAGCAGCCCTGGAACGACATCGAGATCGGCGACATCGCCCGCGAGGCGAACCTGAGCCTCGCCGAGCTGCGCGACCTGTTCCCCTCGAAGGGGGCGGTCCTCGGCGGCCTCTCCCGCATCATCGACCGCAAGGTGCTGGAGGGCGACAATTCCGACCTCGCCGACGAGCCGACCCGCGAGCGCCTGTTCGACGTGCTGATGCGCCGCCTCGACGCGATGACGCCCTACAAGCCGGCTTTGCGCCGGATCGCCTTCGCGCTGCGCGGCGACCCGCTCTCGATGCTGGCCCTCAACGGCGTCGCCCTGAACTCGCACCGCTACATGCTGGCGGCGGCCGGCATCGACACCGAGGGCCCCCTCGGGCGCCTGAAGCTGCAGGGCGTCGTGATCGCCTTCGCGCGCGTCGTCGAGACCTGGCTCGAGGACGACGATCCCGCGCTCGCCCGCACCATGGCGCGCCTCGACAAGGAGATCCGCAAGGGCGAGCGCTTCATGGAGCGGGCCGAGGACGTGCGGCGCCTCACCGCCCCGTTCCGGGCGCTCGGGCGCTCGGTCCTCGAGCGCCGCCCGAGCCGGCGCCGCCCGCGCGACGAGGATGACGGCAAACCGCTGGACGGAGACCCGGCCGCGGCGATCTGACCGCGGCTTTCTGACCGCCGCTTGGCGGTGACGATCACGAAAGCCTCATTCGCCCGCGGCTTCTCGCGGGCCGGTTACACGGGCATCCCGTCGGAACGCCCCGGAGCCATGCCCGATGCCCGAGACCGTCGCCTCCCGCGCCCCTGAGCATCACCAGTACGGCGCGACCGCGCAGGCGCTGCACTGGATCACCGCGATCCTCGTCGCGGCGGTCCTGCCGCTCGCCTGGGTCGGCACGAGTCTCGCGCGCGACGCGCCGGGCAAGGGCCCGGTCTTCGTGCTGCACAAGTCGGTGGGGCTGACGATCCTGGCCCTGGTGGTCGCCCGCATCCTCTGGCGCATGGTCCGGCCCGCGCCGCCGGATCCGAAGATCCCGGCCGGCCTCGCGCTGATCGCCCGGGCGAGCCACTGGCTCCTCTACGCCGTGTTCCTGATCATGCCGGTCAGCGGCTATCTGCTGAGCGCCTACGGCGGGCGGGGTACGCCCTATTTCTGGCTCTTCACCGTGCCGGGCTTCACCCGGGACGAGGGGCTGCACCACCTGTTCGAGCAGGTCCACCGCGTCGGCCAATGGGCGGCCTACGCCCTCGTGATCCTGCACGTGGCGGGCACGGTCTGGCATATCGCCATCCGGCGCGACGGCGTTCACGAGCGGATGCTGCCGGCGCAGAAGGCGCATCATCTCGGGCCGGGCTGACGTGCTCAGGGCTCCAGGCGGCGCAGCACGAAGGTGGTGCCGGTTTCCGGCTCGCGCCGCCAGCCACCGTCCCCGGTCGGCACGAGGCTGACCGTGTGCCCGCGCTTGGCGCTGAGGGTCAGGCGTCCCGAGGTGAAGCGCCAGGAGACCGGGTCGAACACTTCGAGTCCGCTGTCGCGGCAGCCCGAGAGGACGTGCACCGGCGCGGGCGCCGCCTCGCCCGTCAGCTCCAGGCGGCAGACGTCCTTCTCCCGGTAGCGGTCGAGGGCATAGACGCCCGGCGCGGGCCGCGGCCCCGCATAGGGCGGCTCCGGCGCAGCCGGCCGGACCTGCGCCGCGCCCGGCTCGGCCGCCGGCGCCTCCCGGGCTGCCTGCGCGCCGGCGGGCTCGGGCGTCGGCTCGGGCGGGCGCATCGCGGCGATCTGCAGCGGCACGAGGCTGTAGGCCTCGCCGCTCTCGGCCTGCGCCAGCAGGCTGCGCTGGTCGGGCCGCCGGGTGAACAGCAGCACCGGGCGCACGTTCCTGTCGACGAGACGCACGGCCCCGTCGACGAATAGCCAGCCCGCGATGGCGTTCATGATCGGCAGCGCCTTGCGGCAGCCGGCCGGGAAGCGCAGGCGCTTGCCCGCCTCGCCGCTCTCGCTCGTCAGCGTCATCACGCAGCGCCGGGTGCTGCCGTCCCGCGACAGGTCCCAGGTGCCCGGGACGCCGGCAAGGGTCTCGGGCAGGCTCGGGACGAAGGGGTCGGGCGGCGGATCGGGCGCCCGCGGCTCCGGTTCCTGCGCGCGCGCCGCGCCGATGACGATGCAGGCCACGAGAAGGGCGGCCGCGAACCGGATCCTCACGTGCGGCCGCTCCAGGGCGTCTCGGCGACCGGCGTCACCGGTCCCTTGCCGGAGAACCACGAGACGAGGTTCTCGACAACGAGCTGCCCCATGGCTGCCCGGGTGTGCACCGAGCCGGAGCCGACATGCGGCAGCAGCACCGTGTGCCCGAGGGCACTGAGCGCCTCCGGCACGTGCGGCTCGTTGGCGAAGACGTCTAGCCCCGCGCCGTGAATCGTGCCGGCCTGAAGCGCGGCGATGAGCGCCGCCTCGTCGACGAGGCTGCCGCGCGCGACGTTGATCAGGATGCCGTCGGGCCCGAGCGCGTCCAGCACCGCGGCATCGACGATGCCGCTCGTCTCGGGGCCGCCCGGCGCCACGACCATCAGGAGATGGACGGCGCGCGCCAACGCGAGGAGCGTCGGGTGATAGGCGTAAGGCACGTCCTCCTGGCGGCGACGGCCGTGATAGGCGATGGCGACGCCGAAGCCCTCGAGACGGCGCGCGATCGCCCGCCCGATGCGTCCGAGGCCGAGGATCCCGACAGTGCGCCCCCGCAGGGTCGCCGTGAGGGGGAACGATCCCTGCGGCCAGCGCCCCTCGCGCAGGTGCCGGTCGGCCTGCGGGATCTGCCGCACGGTGGCGAGAAGAAGTCCCAGCGCGAGATCGGCGACCTCGTCGCTCAGGACATCCGGGGTGTTCGTGACGATGACGCCCCGGCGCCCGGCCTCGCGCGCATCGATCGTGTCGTAGCCGACGCCGAAGCTCGACACGATCTCGAGGTTGGGCAGGCGCTCCATCAGGGCGCGGTCGACCGGCGCGTGGGCATTGACCGCGAGCCCGCGGATGCGCGGCCCGATCTCGGCAAGGCGGGCGGAAGGGTCGGTTGCCGTGTCGAGCCGGTGAAGCGCGAAGGCGGCCTCGAGCGCCTCCATCACGCTCGCCTGCATGGGCCGGAGGAGCAGGATATCGGGTGCGGGCAAGGTCTCGACGCTCCTCGCGGACGCGGGCGGATCATGCGGCCGGGGGCGCCCGCCGTGGTCAGGGCCGCGATGATGGTCGCCCGCGCTGCCCGCGGCAAGACGGGTGCGGGCGCCGTCGTGACGCGGAGGCGGCCGCGGCGCGCGTCCTCGGCGGTGCGAAGGCGTCCGAGCGGCGGCCGGCCTGCATGCGGGGGCATCCGGGCAGCCATCCGCCTCGGCCGCGCCATCAGCCACTTCCGAAACCGACCCGCGAACATTACTAAAGAGGCCGACGCCCACGAACGGACGGCACCCGCCGCGAGCCAACCCACGCAAGCGACCAGACCCATGAACGCCCCGCGCACCCTCTACGACAAGATCTGGGACGACCACGTCGTCGATGTCCAACAGGACGGCACCAGCCTCCTCTACATCGACCGCCACCTCGTGCACGAGGTGACGAGCCCGCAGGCGTTCGAGGGGCTTCGGGCGGCCGGCCGCCGGGTGCGCCACCCCGAGAAGACGCTCGCGGTCGTCGACCACAACGTCCAGACCTCGGACCGCCGCTTCGGCATCGAAGATCCGGAGAGCCGCACGCAGCTCGAGGCGCTCGCCGAGAACGTGCGCGACTTCGGCATCGAGTTCTACGACGCGCTCGACCGGCGCCAGGGCATCGTGCACATCATCGGCCCCGAGCAGGGCTTCACGCTGCCGGGCCAGACCATCGTGTGCGGCGACTCGCACACCTCGACGCACGGCGCCTTCGGGGCGCTCGCGCACGGCATCGGCACGTCCGAGGTCGAGCACGTTCTGGCGACGCAGACCCTCCTGCAGAAGAAGGCCAAGAACATGCGCGTCACGGTCGACGGCGCGCTGCCGCCCGGCGTGACGGCCAAGGACATCATCCTGGCGATCATCGGCGAGATCGGCACGGCGGGCGGCACCGGCCACGTCATCGAGTACGCGGGCGAGGCGATCCGCGCCCTCTCGATGGAGGGTCGGATGACGATCTGCAACATGTCGATCGAGGGCGGCGCCCGCGCCGGCATGGTGGCGCCCGACGCCACCACCTACGCCTACGTCAAGGATCGCCCGAAGGCGCCGAAGGGCGCGGCCTTCGACCGGGCGCGGGCCTATTGGGAGAGCCTCGTCACCGACGAGGGGGCCCATTTCGACCGCGAGGTGCGGCTCGACGCGCGCGACCTGCCCCCGTTGGTGAGCTGGGGCACCAGCCCCGAGGACGTGGTCTCGATCCAGGGCCGCGTTCCGGATCCGTCCGCGATCACCGACGAGAACAAGCGGCAGTCGAAGGAGCAGGCGCTGGCCTATATGGGCCTGCGGCCCGGCACGAGGATGACCGACATCACCCTCGACCGGGTCTTCATCGGCTCCTGCACCAACGGGCGCATCGAGGATCTGCGCGTCGTCGCCCGTATGGTGGAGGGCCGTCAGGTCCACCCAAGCGTCTCCGCCATGGTGGTGCCGGGCTCCGGTCTCGTGAAGGCGCAGGCCGAGGCCGAGGGCATCGACCGGGTGCTGAAGGCCGCGGGCTTCGACTGGCGCGAGCCCGGCTGCTCCATGTGCCTCGGCATGAACCCGGACAAGCTGCGGCCGGAGGAGCGCTGCGCCTCGACCTCGAACCGCAACTTCGAGGGCCGCCAGGGTCCGCGCGGTCGCACCCACCTCGTCTCGCCCGCGATGGCGGCCGCGGCCGCGGTGGCCGGCCGCTTCGTCGACATCCGCGAGTGGCATTGAGGCCACGCCCGCCAAGCGGGGCGGAATCGCGGATTGACGATTCCGCCGCCGCCCCCTAAACGAACGCCAACGCCGACCGCACGCGGTCGACGGGCCCAGGTGGCGGAATTGGTAGACGCGCTGGTTTCAGGTACCAGTCTCGCAAGAGGTGAAGGTTCGAGTCCTTTCCTGGGCACCATCAGCCGCCTAAAGCGCTGATCCGCAACAAGCATCAGATCTAGAAGAGGTTTCCCTCAGGCTCGCTGTACAACAGCCCTGAGCAACATGCCCCTCCTGATGCCTCGCCCTTTGAAGCGCCCCGGCTCCACGTTCCACCAGCTTGTTCAGCGCATCCCGGCTGACGTGGCCGACAAGGCCCGGGGCTTAACGCTGGCGATCCCGATTGGCGAGACGGTCGCCCAGATCCCGATCACGCCGACCCGCAAGGACATCCGAACGTCTCTACGGACCCGTGACCCGCAGGAAGCTAAGGCGCGGCAAGCTGTCGCCGTCGCGTACCTGGAGAGTGTCTGGGAGGCGATCCGGAAGGGGCCGAAGCGGCTCACCCACAAGGAGACCCTGGCACTGGCCGGTGAGGTCTACCGGGCCTGGGCTGACACCTTCGAGGATGATCCTGGGCCGCCTGAGCGCTGGGTCAGGGTTGAGGCTGCCAACATCCACGCCAATGCCGGCCGCTACGGTCAGGCTTCGCTCAAGATCCTTTCGCCCCAGGAGCGTCGGGCTCAGAGCGTGGAGGAGAGGGTAGGGGGCTTCACGGATGCCATGCTGGCCAAGCGTGGCCTTGTGATTGATGCCGAGAGCCGCAGACGGCTGAACGATCAAATTCTGTCCGCTCTGCGCCAAGCCACCGTCGTCAACCTCCGCAGGGCAGGGGGCGACTACTCCCCCGATCAAGGCGCCAAGCGCTTTCCGAGCTTCCCTGAGGTCACCGGCGAGACCAAGGCCGTCAGCCTCCTGGCCCTGTTCGATGGCTGGGCACGAGAGCGGAAGCCGTCTCAGAGCACCGTGGATCAATGGCGCAAGCACGTGCAGGCGTTCATTGCCTTCCTCGGCAAGGACGATGCCGGTCAGGTGATGAAAGCCGATGTGGTCCGCTGGAAGGACGCTCTCGTTGAGGCGGGCGGCTCGCCCAAGACCATCAACGATGCCAAGCTTGCCGCCGTGAAGGCTGCTTATGCCTGGGGGGTGAAGAACGTCCGAGTGGCTTCCAACCCGGTCATTGGTGTCTCGGTGGCTCACAGGAAGCGAGCTGGTGAGCAGATGCAGGGCTTCACCGATGCTGAGGCTGAGGCCATCCTCACGGCAGCCGTCAAGGAGACCCGCCCGCACCTCCACTGGATCCCGCTGCTCTGTGCCGCAACAGGCGCTCGGGTTGGCGAGATTGCTCAGCTTCGTGGTCAGGACGTGATTGAGCAGGACGGCATCCCAGCCCTGAGGATCACGGCTGAGGCTGGCTCAGTGAAGACCCTCGGCTCAGAGCGGGTTGTGCCCATCCACTCGGCTGTGATCGCGGCGGGTTTCCTTGAGTTCGCCAGGGGCAAGCGGGGGCCGCTCTTCTTCGACCCTGCCAAGCGGCGCACCGGAGCGAAGAAGCCGCAGCACAAGATCGTCGCGAAGTACGTGGCTGAGTGGGTGCAGGAACTCGGGCTGGAGAAGGTCGGGCGCTCTCACCGGAAGGACCCGTCCCATGCATGGCGGCACCGCTTCAAGACGCTCGCCCGTCAGGCTCATATCAACGACAGCGTAGCCGATGCCATCGTGGGTCATGCCCCCGACAGCGTGGCGAAGGCATACGGGACCGTGACCCTGGCGACCATGAAGGATGCCGTGGAGCGCATACCACTGAGCTGAGCTAAGCCGAGTTCCCGCCATACTGAGGTGCTCTACTCTGCAGACTGTCACCTCAGGGGGGCTCCATGAGTGTTCTCACAGGCCTAGAGCCGTAGCTGATCGGGTTGGATTGGGCACTGCTTGTGAAGCCCGTTGCTGCCGCTCGTTCTCACGCCGGAGTGGCGCTCGTATCATCTAGGGGCACTCTCGACGCCCGAGCATGCCGGGAGCATGATCCAATGCTCGCTAAATTCCCGTTCAGATACGAGGTGAGCCATGGACCACGAGTTGGAGCGCTTCGAGGCCAAGGCTGAGGACGGTACTGTTCGCACCATCATCGCTTGGCAGACGTTCGCACGAACTGGCGGTCTCAGCGGATCGCACTTCGTGAAAGGGCAGCACCGGTTTTCACTGCTCAACGGCAAGGGCGTAGCTCAGCTTGATAGCGGTGGCTTTCAGGTGATCGAGAGCGGCGAAGTCCTGCATAGGATTGCTGTGTGATCTGGGGACGCGGCCTGCACAAAGAGTCTGTACCGGCCATGATGCAATTTGATCGGAGACCGCCTCAGCGGTGTTCGTCGTCGTGCTCGCCGCCCTTCTCGCTCAGGGCCGACCAAGGCACTTCCTTCGGTCCTTCTGGCTCCTGGGGCTGGCCTGTGTGGCCGCCGAGGCCGGCTTGATTGGCCTTCTGCGGCTCAGCCGTCGAGTGCCAGCCCTGATTCGCAGCCGCTAGGAAGCGCTACCGTGATAGTGCGCAGAGGAACTTTTAGTCGCCGCAAGGCCAAGCTCAGTCCGAATCGTTCGTAGGTAAGCTCCGCGATCATAGCTGCGGCAGATCAACCCGAATTGTTAAGTGGAACGTTATAACACATTGCGATGGCGATTGATTCTAATGTTGAAATTGCCATCACTCCCTCGGCGCTTGACGCGTACACCCTCGAGGTAACTAGCTACGAGAAAAGCTCCCTTCAAGATGTGATGATTGTAAAACCTCTCGACCGAGCGCATATAGTCATCCGCACTCACGCCGGGACGAATAGTTTTCGTTCGATCTTGTCCGCGTATCCAGGCGCGGCAGCGCTCGACTTGGCTCTTGCAGTCACGCGCTTCTAGCCTCAACCAATCAGGAACTGGGGAGTATTCACCGAAGCCATTGGGCCCAATGCTTTCCTTAACCGCCACATCGTATATCTGGTCCATAGTCGTGGTCACGTCTTCAATTGCCTTGTCCATTTCATCTTCCCAATTTTGCTTCTAAGCCGCAGCAATTTAGCTCTCTCCAGTTGCTTTTTCACCAGCACCTGATTTGATGCGATGGAAAGCTTCGCCAGAGTGCATCCCGGGGTTGGCCGAGTGACAACCCCCCGGTCTCACCCGGTGGGCCGAAGGATGCCACTTAGGTGCTGATCGAAGCCTTCGTCACTGGTTTCGCGGGGGCCAAGCCGCAGACCTACCTCTTGTAGAACCAGGGCCAAACGGCGCAGCTCGGCAAGGCGCACACCCTCTTCAAGGACGGTTTCCTCGATAGCGTTGCGGTGCCGTGCGGCTGCTGTGGGATCATAGATCAGGGATGGGTTGGACACTTCCTGCCTCATGGGAAGCAGAACGCTACTGAACCCGTGCGGTGCCTAACGCCAAGGTGCCCTTACACCAACGGCGTTCCTTGCTCATCCAAGGACGGCATCTGGTTGGTCTCCATTGCTGCCGACGGTGCTGCCGTCCGGCTCAGAATGGCCCTTTCGCACCGAAAAACTAAGCGACCCGTAGAGGAGTGCCAGACAGGCGCACGGCCGCCTCACTGCCGAATTGCGGCGTGGCCGGCTGGTGCGGGAGGCGAGTACGTTATGGCACCGGAAGGATTGCTATCGGCCTGCGCGGGCACATTTTGCATTCAAGATACATTGTCCCAGCACACCGAAGGGAAAGTGCCCGCACTGGTTCGCAATGCCACGCTATTCTATCGACCTGAGCAGCGGATCCCAATACTCGAAAGGGATCGAGATCTTCGAGGCAAACGACGACGAGGCTGCCAAGCTGTACGTCATCAGAGCTTTGCCGCAGATGGTGGAGGGTTTTGCTGAGGAGCCGGGCCAGTCCACCTATGTGGCGTCGGTTCGAGATAAGCGTGGCATTACACTGTTCCACGTGAACCTGTCGCTGGACTGCTCCTGGCCGGACTAGACTTTGGCCAGCATATCTTACTGCTCAGCTTTCATTGACACGGCACTCAGTCTGCAACCATCCGGGCACCGGCCTTCTGCTCCTGCGGATCATCCGTCTTCTCACCCTCAAGCGTGACCGAAAAGGCACTTTGGGTTGCGCATTGGCGTGCTGAGACGCGGCAGGTCAGCTATGCGTGACGCGTGCTGCCGGTTGAGCATCTTGCTCTAATGGCTTGGTATAGAACCATTTTCCCCTCGTCCTTAAGCAAGCTGTAAGACCTAACGGGAGCTTGTTAGAGTGACCATGGTCATGAAACGTACAATACGGAACGTTGATCTAAGTTAGCCGGTTCTGCATAAGGCCAATTAGCCTCACGCTTGCCTGTATCGCTCCAATCAATAGCCTCCCTCACACCAGCTAGACGCAAAGGGTCTCCTTCATGTCTCGATACTTCTTTGACGTTCATGAGCCCAGGTTTTCGGCCCGGGACTATGAGGGAACGGAGTGCTCGGACCAGAAGATGATCACCTGTGAGGCGCTTCAGGCGCTGTGCCAGATTGCTGCCGATAGCCCCGAGGGCTTTGTAGGCCACGACCAAGGGCTAAGCGTCACCGTACGTGACGACCAAGATCGAACCGTCCTCACAGCCTCCCTGAACCTGACAGCCGCTTGGCATGCCGAAGAGGAGCATCAGGCAGCTTAGGGAGACGGGCGCCACGGACACCCTCCAGAGCCACGGGTTGCCTTTAGAGGCTCTGGCGTCCTCTCCGACGCTAGTGGGCCCAGACGACCGCAGCGATGTTCCCGCAGATGCCATTCTCAGCGAACAACTCGATCATTGGTGGATCGCAACTCCGCACCTGATCGTTTCAGCCTCAGGGCACCACCCCTCGGGATCGGCCGGGCGGCACTTCCGACGCCTGTCCAAGACGCGAGAGGTGGGTGCCGAATGAGCTCGTGAGCGAGCAGCATAGGGAGATGCGGATGGCCGACAATCGTCAAGGTGGTGCGCCGGGAGCCTCGTCTGGCCAGGGAAGCCAAGGCCGCAATCAAGGATCAGGCAGCAGCGGAGGCGTTGCCGATCAGGCCAAAGAAGCACTCCGTAACGTGACTGATCGGGCGTCCGACACCTGGGATGACGTTTCCGAGCGTGGAGCCCACTACTATCGTCAGGGCAGCCGAGCCGTCGGGAACGTCGATAGTACCACGATGACAGGCTTCCTGATTGCCGGAGCGATCGGCTTTGGCATCGCTTGGCTTATCTTCGGTCAGCGCTCCTACTCCGGTGATTACGTGACGAGGCGCATGAGCCGCAGCAGCGAACGCGACTACTAGCAACGCCGACCACCAGCGGCTTCCTTTGGCTCAGCACCAAGTAGACCCGGATCTGACCCTGGTTGCCGCTGGTGACATGATTCATTGCAGTTTGGCTCAGTGTGCTCCGGAACTGCTGCCCTTGCCCTTAGCTCCAGGCGACGACCCGGAACCGGCATCGTTGGCGCCTGTGCTATTTGAGGTGCCCGAGCGGCTCATCCCACCCGTTGACGGGCCGCTACCGGCCGCTCCGGGAGAAGATCCCGAGCCAGCGTCATTCGCCCCAGTGCTGTTTGACGTGCCTGATCGGCTTGTACCGGCTCCACCTTCCGCAGCCATTGCGGCCGTGCCGATGAGAAGAAGAGTGCTAGCGATTGCAACGGTGATGGCCTTCATGAGGCTCTCCTTGGGTTTCCGCCCTATGGGATGAGGTCAACCCTAGCCGTTAGAAGCCGTTCCGCTGAGCAAGAGACGACAGAAATCGAGATCCCCTGGCCCTTGGCGGCGCTGCGCTCTGACACAGAACAATCCTGCCATCGTAAGCGTGACCGGAAGAGCACAACGAGACTGCTAAGGTGCGCCCCGGCACGTCAGACCCGCTCTACACGACAGCGACGAGGGACGGGCGCCCGAGGCTAAGTATCTGCACCAAGAGGAGGTCCAGCCTCAAGGATTCGCCGAGCCAGAATTAGCATTCGTTAGTTCGTGCGGAACCGTACCTGCGCAACCTATTGTCACCGGAATGCCAATCGCGGATATAGTGAATCACACACTGATTCGCTGAACCGCTCGGCAAGTAGCCTCTCCACCACAACCTAATCTCGGAATGTCATTCTGATGGCCCGGTACTTCTTTGACTTCGCCGACCTCTACCTCGCGCTGCGTGACGAAGAAGGCACGGAATGTTCAAACCCGAAGGCCGTCTCCTCCGAGGCGTTGCGAGCCTTGTGTCAGATTGCCGGGGAGCGACCGGAAAAGTATGCAGACCAGATGCTCAACGTGGTCGTGCGAGATGCGAGCGACCGTGCTGTCTTTACTGCGTCTCTGAACCTGTCCGCTGCATGGCATGCTGAACAAGGGCAATCCGAAGCGGCATGAAGTTCAGTTGAGCCGGGGTCGGCTAGGATAAAAGCACTCCGGTGCTCTTAAGTTGCTGCGGAGGAAGCTCCTTCACGCCCCAGAGCATTGGTGATCATCCGCTTTTCCTCAAGGAAGAAGTCACGCATCGTGCTGTAGAAACGGTGCATCGAGCGGCAAGCCTCGTTGAGGGTATCGTCGGCTTCACCTCTTGCGAGCTTCAGGTACTCTTCTGCCTTGACCTGGGAGACCTCCGCGCCTTCGGTGCAATCAGCGAGAGCCTTCTGGATCGCCAACGGCGAGCCAACGGTACTAAGCTGCAGCATGCTCTGTCTTTTCCTTCTCGTGCCTGGTGTTCTGGGCAGCGGCCTGGTCTTAGAGCCATAAAGTTAACAACACGGATGCGGCCGCAGGTAACTTGTCGAGCCGAGCGTCGCTAACTTGTTACCCAGATCACCAGAACAACAAGAGAAATCTGCATCAAAGCGAAAGATAACAGCAGATTGAGAGGGCCGATGTAGGCGGGCATGGGGCAGTAACCCGATTCGCAGCGGCAGAGTACGTTTTGTTTCACAGCGAGCGGAAGTTCCGGTGCGCTTTTGTACGCGCCTGGTTGATCCCGTACCGCCAAGCTAGATGCCTCGGAAATGACACAGCTAGCCTAAGAGCTTGACCTTACTAATGAAAAGACGGGGCAGGCAGACATGGCAATCATCATCCTCGACCCGGTCTCTGGTAAGGAGATCGTGGTCAACGTTCCGCGCCCTCGTGAGCGAGTTCTCGTCTAGGCAGTAGCCCTGGGCATCACCAGCGGCTTTCCCCCCTATGCCTAGGCTTGACCAGGGCGAGCCCATGGAAGCCGCTGGTGATGCGGCCCTCCGGCTCAGTAGCTAGCCTTGCCCGGGATCACCCCGCGTATGCCGCCTTGACCGTAGGAACCGAATCAGATTGTTCCTCCTTTGTTCTCATGGAGGGACGAGCGATGGCCGAATCAAAGAAGCGCACCCCGGGGAACATCGCTAGGAGCGCCAGGGCCAGCCTGGATCGCACCAAGGGTTATGCCATGCGAGCCCTCCAAGCGACTGATGATAAAGCCAAGGACCTCCATCAGCGTTGCGTTGGCTCTGGCCTGTCTATCAGGCGGCAATGAGCATCCCAGAGAGGATGAGCCGATGCTCTGTGAAAGCAGCGGCTAACCTGCTGTGCTCCGAGGGTGCGACATTGGGCAAGCGCCGCAGATCATTCACCCCGCTGGTTCTCAGCTTATCCTTCCGCGACCCGTGGTTCCGCCGCTAAGCACCGTCACCGGATGCCGGCAACGCTCATAAGTCTTGGGTTCTTGCAATTATGTGACACGCTAAAGTAGGCCGGTACTTGTTCTGATCCCCAGATTTTGTTGCCGGCCTTACGGGGGTTAAGGCGAAAATGCTCGTTCCTCTCCGCGATATATCTATCAATGGCGGCCTTCATCTCTTCAACGGACTGATAGTTGCTGTTGTGAATGACGGATTGCGATAGCCCACTGAATACCGATTCAATCACGTTCAAGAACTGAGCGCGTGCCGGCAAAGGCTGTAGCTTAATGGCCGGTGTTTCATGAGTTTTCCGGTAATCACAATGGTTCACCCGCTCTACTTCGGCGAGAAACGCTTTTGAAGAGTGCCAAGAAGCAGCGTCCCACGAGAGATATAAGCAGCGGCAATCGCGATATTGTTCCAGAAGGCGGTGCAGTAGCTTGATCATCTCCTCCGTATCTTTCTTCGGTGAGTAGAAATGAGTTATCTGATTCGAGCCGAGTTCAAGTGCCGCAGTGACGGTAACGTTGCCCTTAGATACCTGGTACTGAGGGATGGTCGGCTTTTCACTGCGCCGCGCCCTTCTGCGGCCACCGCGTTCGCGCACGGATACAGGGCCGTACTCGTCGATTGAGAAAAAGCGGTCCGCCGGACCTAGTTGCTGGAGTGTCCGTGTGATATCCTGAAGCTTTTCTCTATAGCTTGGATCGTTACTCGTTAGAACTTCTCGCGTCTTTCGGAACGTATACCCTTCACCTTTGATTATTCTGCATATACTATTTTTGCCGATGAGCGTTCCGCTGTCCTTGAGAACGTCATGGAGTAGGTCGATGGTCCAAGTGGTGCGGTTGATGTTGTATGCACTGGGTGGCGCGTGGAGTACATCAAAGAGATGGTCGCGAATCTCTTTACTTTCATACCTGGAGGCTTCCTTGTGCCGCTTGAACAGCCGATCGTACACGCCTCGTCGTAGGCGGCGTAAAAGCCTCCTCACTTGGTGGGATGTTATGGACATGAACTGCGCGACGAGATTTGGATGAATGCCAACAAGACAGAACGTTAGAGTTAGCGCTCGCTTTCGGTAAATATCCGAGCTACTTTTCAGGGCCGGGGCAATAACTCTGCGAAAGCAGTCACGATTGTGTTCGGCAACCAGCAGTACAAGTTCATTCTCGGGCACCATCTTTGCCAACGAGACTTTGGCCATGAAGAGCAGTGCTGCTTTTTCCGTCTTGTAAGACTTCAGATTCTCGCTCGCGATGTCGAGAGCACGATCAAGAGCGCGATCAAGAACATCTGCCCGGTTCATCTGGCAGTGCTGCGACATCTCGGCCTCCGAGATAACATGTTGTCTGCACCAACTTGGAGCCTGCGGCATACTGTTGCGATTGGTGGTACGCGCTTTTGCTATGTCTCGGATAACGTACGGGAGTAGATCAGTCGGGATTGCCTAAGGCGCTACGCAAGGGGCAAAAAGTACGTCCACCGCTGCCATATTAGTACGCGGATCTGGTGAGCAGGAAGCTGCACGATGGGCCACCAGAGGTTCGCCAACGGCTTTATCCGGCAGGCAGGCATCGAGTCGGCTCCAGTTGCCGCAAATGGCGTGGCCCTCCGGCTCAAAAGCCAAGATTGCATGGACGGGCAAATGCAGCCAACAGCCGCTGCCGGAGAAATGCTCTATGCCCCTCCGCACATGTGCTGAGAATCAGGCAAGGTCCACGAGAAGTTCGTCCTTAGGTTGGTTGTCGTGTAGAATTTGCCTCGATCATCCCCCTTTGGGCAGTTCTTCGGGACAGACACCAGGCAGATCAGCACAGTGTCGCCCGCCCTGGAGTTGTACACGGCCTCGATGAACTCGTATGACACCTGATACCCGCCATTGCTGAAACTGACTCCAACGCCTGAGTCCATGTCATTGGATTTAGGGCGAACCAGTTTCTCTCCGAAGCGGGTTTCGATCTTGGCTATGCGAGCACGACCGCAATCACCTACGCGGCGCAGCTTATCGATTCCTGAGTCCGCGTGAGCGGCACGTCCACATATAGCTGCGCTCATCAGAGTGAATGCGACAAACCCAACACGCAGCATCGATTGCTCCTCCCAAATCGCTTGATCGATGCGGGAGTCCACAGGGAAGAGCAACCGGCACAGAGCTTTATGCCAGCACTCTCCCCAGTTTTGCCTAAGCCTTGCTCAGGGAGCCTTTCTAACCCTCAGGCGGGGAGAATGTGCCCCAGACAGCTTCCTTGCCGCCCCCAAAGGCGCCCTCCGGCTCAGAATTGGTTCTGCGGACCGATAGCTTCTCTCGCTTTCGCTCAGTCTTCAGCGGGTACGGCTCATACCGGGTTACCCTTAGGCCATCCGTGTCGTTCTCCACGACCGTGAGCTTGGCTGCCTGACCAATTGGAATCGGCACGAATGACCGATGGGCGCTCCCCTGGTGGCGCATAGTGAGGAGCGTGTCGGGCGAGTAGCCGCGCCTCAGGAGTTCGCGGGCTCCGTCGAAGAAGGGCTGACGGACGGTGCAGAGGAAGGTGCCGCCGAGGTAGACGGAGGGCTGACCGTAGCCTCTCGGGTTCGGTCGGACGGTGAGTTCAATAATGGTGATGGGCATGAGGTCTCGTTCACTGAGCGGGGTTTGAGCCGCTGTGTTGAAGGGGATTTGTGATGTTGTGGGAGTGTTGGTGTTGAGGTGCGCCGGATTAGGCGAGTTGCTTGATCAGCTCTGGCATGCTCCGGCACTCAAGCCAGCGACATAGCAGATCTCTCATCCGTTCAGATGGGATGAACAGGTGAATGGGATCTCGCCGCCTGATCTGCGACCGCCAGATCCACTGGACCATTTCAGAGATGGCATACAGATCAGGATTGAACCCTATGCCCTGCCCTCCAAGGTACTGACGAATGACCGGGTTTGGGAAGACATTGCACAGGTAGGCGAGGGATCGCTTGTCGACGTACTGGTTGGTTGCTCGACAGTTGAAGGGGATGAACCCTTTTGTGTATCGCTCGCCCTTCAGCTTACCTTGGTAGTCGCAGAAGGTGGTCCAAGCGTTGTGCTTAGAGGCTGTGCCGGCGATCTTCCTGAAGTAGTTTTGTGTTGACCCCTTCAGGGTAGGTAGGGCGCTTGTTCGTCCTCGGATCTGCGTTTGGTACCAACTAACCGACAGGGGGTGGCTTTTTCCTACTTTGGTCCCCACCTTGTTCATCGGACCTTCGTAGACCGTGATGAGGCTTCTTAGCTCCGACTTGATGCTGGACTCGTCACAGTGATCAGCCCAAGGCCGAAGCTCATGGTCAACAAGGGTCAGCATCTCATACGCGTGACCGTGCTTCGTCAGGTAGGCCGACATAGGAGACCCCTCAAAGAGGTAGGTCAGGACATACACGTCAGTGAAGACATCCAAGAACTCAGAGGGGAATTGCTCTAGGACGATATCGTCACCGTGCAGGACCAGCTTATTGTTGCTGCAAAGTCGCACCACATCGTTGAATTTACCGTGGTAGTGCGATCCTTCGTCAGACCTCCATGACAATTTAGAAGTGACATCATCCTTCCTCAGATGACCACCATCAATCAGCACCTTCAGGTCTGAATTAGTGATACTATTGGAGAATGAGACACACTCCATGACCTCATCGAGAATGAGGATGTATTCATGTTGCCTTAGCTCTCGGCACGCCTCTTGGTTGAGCAATGAGAATAGCGAGTGAGTTGTTGCTATGTTGTGACCATTCCTAATGAGATGAATTAGGTTCTTACTCTTACTACCATGTTCTGTCTCATTTGGTTGATGGAAGTTAGCCCAATGACACTCCTTGATGACTCGGGTTACTTCATCCAGGAAAGGTGTGACATAAATGAATCTGGTGTGGTCATGAGTGAGAGTGTGTAGCTTCTCAGTTACAAAGGTGGTCTTACCCGATCCCATGATCGAGTCTACAACATGAATCATGCTTAGGTTGTCTCCATAGAAGTGGTGTCATTGTTCGTCATTCCCTATAGGTCTTCCTTTTAAGGAAACGGGGTTCTTCCCCTAGGGAAAATGGTTCTCAGGTCCGGTTTTGTGTCATCGGTTCCGGACTAGGTGTCTTCATGCTGGCTGGCCTGCATCGAGGCAGGTGGGGCCAGTGACGTGTGAAGTGGTTGTCTTCCGAGTGCTGGCCTGTATGTCGGGCTCCCTGATCAGCCGACAGTCCGGCCGAAAATCCCCTGATGCATCACGAACACAGACATGCAAATACACTTGGAGATCGGTCTTTTTCCTTTGCTGCTGGTGTGATGAAGAGGGTGTGTGAGAGGCGCCACCTCGGTGCTGCGAGAGGTTGGGCTCTGTTCTGCCTATGGGTGGGACTTTTCAAACCGCTGTAATCATTGGCGAATCTTCTCGGCAAGCCTGGGCTTAACCGGGGGGAGGACCGCACTGGCGAGCAGCGTATTCTTCTACAGGGGGTGACTTTTCAGGCCATTGAGAACATTGCGGAATTTCTGAGTGGATCACCGTGCGGAGCTTGGGGGCTGCTGAGAGAGGGAGAGACGGGTTGGGCTCGCTTATCTGCATATGGTGGACACTTTTCAGGTTCACCCCTGGTCCGGCACTCGGCGTGCCATCGGACGGCCCATTGCCGTTGATGCCGTGACCGCGTTTCCTTTGGTTGCCCTCCGATCAGAAACGGCAGGCAAGCCTCGGGTGGGACTCCGGTGGTCTTGAGGACAGTGACCGTTCTGGAGGGATGGTGATGCTTACCACTGGTCAGCGTCATGCGAGCCGCAACATGGAACGACCGAAGACTACCCAGCAGGAAGCTTGGCCAGCATCTTAACTCGATGTTGATCCGTCTACGCCACGCTAGACCTTGCAGGACCTGTGTTGCCCGGGCGGCTTACCGATCCGCCTCGTGGAGTGGCCGTTCATATGACAGTGTTTAGAGATCAGCCGGTTCGTGTGGCTGCGCCTGTGATGCCCAAATCCACAAGGCGCCCGTTTCGAGCCGTCCAGCTTCTTCTGATCGTACTCGCTACCCTCGGTGGCGTCTTGATCATGGATCGTGCCCGGCCAGAACTGCACCTTGTGGACCGGATCACATTCGAGGCCACGCTGGTCAAGAACACGGCTGTCGAAGAGATCCGCTACTTGCAGGCTCGGATCAGCCACGCGGCCTGGTCACCGTTTCGCTGATTGTCCTGCGGATGGCATTTCCCTCGGTTGCCCTCCGGTTGAAAACGACAGGGGAGGCTCGGGTGGGTCGCAGGTAGCCTCTGAGGAGAGCGACCGTTCTGGAGGGCTGGTGGCTCGGAACCCTTGGATCAAACCCAAGTGTCAGTCGCCGGTTGACTGAGCCCGCTCAGCCTCAAGCAGGGCCGTGTCTCGGACCGCAGCCTCAAACAGGGCGAGCAGGGCGACGTGGAACGCCGTGCGCTGATTCGACTCCTCGTTGCTGAAGGTATGAACCTGCTGCGCTGTCCCCGAACTCCCGGATCGAGCCCATGCTTCGTCCCAGGTCCTCTGCAAGGTCTTGAAGTGAGGTTGGAGATCCACCGGGAAGCTGCTGAGGGACAGCGGGGTCAACTCCAGCATGACGGCCGTCATCCGTTGCTGGTAGGTGCCTCCACCCCGGCTGAGAACCAGCAGTGCCGTCCTCAAGCGATGGAGCAAGACCGGATCGTCTACCCAGTCTGGACGGCCTGCTGCGATTTTGCCTGCACCGTTCACGTTCGTCTCAGCCCTTCCCGTGGAGCCTGAACCATCAGATCCGACGGCCCACTCAGCACAGAACACGACAGCGCCTGTCCGGTTTCAGTTCGTGTTCTTCCGCGACCGCAGCGGCTTAGCCCGTACTTTTCCCCGTAGGCGGTTCAGGACATGCTGGACCTGTGTGGAATGCCAGCGGCCCGAGCCACTGGTGGTCGGAACACCCCTCCTGTTCAGGGCCTTGGCGATGCCGTACATCGACGTGATCCCCTGCTGCCGCAGCTTCCTGATGATCGGCTCCAGCTCGGCCGCTCTCGCCATGGCTTGTGCTGCAAGCGCGGCTCTATGCTGCGCGACCTTCTCGGAAGGAGGCCCTTGCTGCTCTCCCGTGGTTCCTCGCGTTTCAGCAGCCGCTATGCGCATCCGGGTATCTTGGTCGGCCCAAAGAATACCCCGGCTGAGGACCGGGGCGAGTACGAGGAGTCATGATCGGCGGGGATGTGCCGACACCCCTTCAAACGGATCACACGGGCACAGTTCCGGTCTCAGGGCGTACTGACACGGCGAGGATCAGCAGGACGGCTCCGCCCTCAAGCAGGGCCATTCGAGCCAGCACACGTCGCACCTGAATGGCCTGCCAGGTTCCACCCATCGCAGTCGGGATGCCTCTCTCGTTCAGGGCCTTTGCCAAGCCACCGAGGGACGTAATGCCCTGGCTCTGAAGCTCTCGGATTGTGGGGGCAATGTCGGCTGCCTTCGCCTGGGACCGTGCCACCTTCGCCGCCGTCCCCTTGCTCCTGATCTCGTCGGTCAGCACTGCCCCACGGTAGCCTCCGAGCTTCACCCCGCGAGCCTTGGCAGCCTGGAGCGCAGCCTTGGTCCGGGCGCTGATCATCTTCCGCTCAGCCTGAGCCACTACCGCCATGATGTGGATGGTCAGCTCGTTGGCATCGGGCATGTCAGCCGCCACGAACCGCAGCCCGGATCGCTTCAGGTCAGTCTCAAGGGCCAGCAGGAAGCCAGCATCACGGCTGAGCCTATCGAGCTTGGCGATCACCAGCGTGGCGTTGTGCAGTCGGCAGAGCCTGAGGGCTTCAGCCAGCTTCGGCCGGTCATTCCTACCACCGCTCTCGACCTCGACGACCTCAGCTACCAAGGACCACTGGCCACCGTTGAGGTAGTTAGTCACCGCCTCCCGCTGCGCCTCTAGCCCAAGCCCAGAGCGGCCTTGCCTCTCGGTAGACACCCGGAGGTAGGACACGAACTGGCCTTGAGCCACGACACTTACGCTCCGGTCCACGCTGGTCGACTGTAACGTAATGGACTCAAGAATCAGCCGTCAAGCTGCCTCGTGCTGCCTGCTGGCAAGCCTTTGAGTGTGTCATATTCGACCAAGGTGCAGGACGTTCGTGGAGCAGACCGCGACCAAAGCCCGAACAACCCTCGCTCGTAGCCAACGAACCCAAACTGGGCTGCAACTCACGGCTACTGTCATAAGTTAGTGCCGCACGGGGCTGCCCACTACCTCAACGGTGCTCTCATGATGACGGAGACTGACGCCGCTTTCGTTGCTCGCCTGAAGACCCAAGCTCGGCCGCCAACCCGAGATGATGTTCAGCGCCTCCGCGATCTCGTGCTGAGGGTGGACTGGGATCAGCTCTCATGCTGGGCGACAAGGCAGGACCACTCTCGCCTGCACTAGGGCTGCCCTCTCTCGCCACCCCTGAGCTAACCCCGAGGCAAAGGAAACCGGAGAGGGGACACCGCGATGTACGCCGAGGGAGGATGGAAACCACCCTGGGAGCCACCACCCCGCAAGCCCCGGCTCACCAAGCGTCAGGAGCGGGTGCTCGTGTGGCTCATCGCTGTGAATGCGGTGCTCTTGCTCATGGCACCAATCGGCGGGGCAACCGTGACCCACGCCATTCTCGCGGTGCTGAGGCACGGTTAGGGCCTGCCCTAGGTCAACCTGAGGCCCAGCCCCTCGGTCTACCTCTCACCCGATCCCCTCTGGTCAGCGCAATCGAAGGACCAGGGGCACCGGCAAGGGGGGAAGCAGGGCAAACCAGACGGACGATAGGGCTGTCACGGGTTTGCGACGAAAAGGGTCTTCTTGACCTCGGGCTACGCGCTTCGATGGCGACAATCCCCTCCACGTCTCGGGACGCTAACCGGACCTCATTCGCTAATTCCCGTGAAGGCAGCCGAAAGGTCGGTGGCACCCGGCTCAGCGACTGCTCTGTCCAAGCCCCATTCAAGAGCGAGTGCCATCGTCACAACGTAGAGCATGAGCATGAGCACGCGGGTGATCCGCCCAGCGTGCCGTCGCTGTGCATAGATGAGAACGCAACCCGTCGTGAAGGTCACCGCTTCGATTACCGGTAGAGACAAGGCCGCGCCCATTTGCCCTCTCCGATGCTACAGAGAGGCAAGCTAGGGCAAGGCAATGCCTTCAACAATCCGCCAGTCCTGAGCCACCCTGCTGGGCAACAAAATGCCCCACCGGATGATCGGCAGGGCGAAGAGCGCAAAGAGCCAGGATAATGCTTGGCGGCGCCAAAGTTCGCGCTCAAGGCCCATCCAAGTTTGGTTTCGGCTGTCCCTCTTGTGGGATCGGGTCGGCAAGGCGCAAGCGAGGCGAGTTGATCGGGCCGCAAAATCCCAGCTTTGTATCAGATAATACCAATGTTGCTTCCAGGACACGCACGACAGAGCTTTGCCGAGGGGGCTTATCTTTTGATGCCTTGCGGCATTTACGGCTTCATTAACTGTCTTGGTCTACTCAGTGTCGCGAGTGGCAGCGCTGAGACACTCCACGCCGCCCGACGATGATCGGTACGGAGGTGACACCATGATCTTTGGAGAGTGCACCTTGCTGGCAACCTCGCTGCTGAGTACCGGCATGATGGTGATCCGCGGTCCTCATACGACGCTGTATGACATCGCCCTGGTCGGCATATCTGCCATGAGCACAGCCCAACTCGTACTTCTCAGTTGGGCATAGTAGTCCGGGCTCCTCGGCATCATGCTGAGGCACGCCGGAGGCAGACTTGGACGCCCACAGCCAATCCGTCCCAACATCAGGGCGGCAGGACATCACGTTTCGTGGAAGGGGTCATGCCATTCGGTTCGGCCACCGGTTCGTCTTGAAGGTTTGCCCAGCCTGCTCTCAGCACAACGCTCCGCGAGCGGCCGACAAGGGGCATTGCGGCTGGTGCGCCTATGTCCCCTCGCTTGATGACGCAGAGCCGATGATGGCGCAGAACTAGCTTGAGGTGAACCGCCTACGGAGTGCCACTGGCACCTCAGGACAGTTCCTCGTCATAGAACTCCTTCGATGCCTCAGAGGCGAAAGCCAGAGCTCTTAGCCTTACGCTGTCCACGCGTAACTCTCTCGCCCTATTCCGCAGAACCTGTGCTGCTACTGGGCGGCCTCTGCTCTCAAATGTGCCAGCCGCCTTCGCCAGATCGAGAGCAACGGTCTCGTTCACGCAAGCGGCTGCCAGGAGGTCGGAAGAGTTCGGCTTCATTAGCGCACCGCATATTTACTCGGCTCCAACGCGGTGGAACCGTAAGAGTTCTCGGGCGGGCGCTGTTGGTCTGGATAGGAACGGGAGAGGATTACGGCGAGGGCTAAGAAGGCCATCCCTCACCGCCCAAAGGCGAACCGCCTGTACGTCAACGCGATGCAAGAAGAAGCCCCAGCGCGAGGCCGGGTTTGAAGGAGAGAGAAATCGTGCCCGATCTCGCCGAAGGCGGTACCTAGGTTCAACCCAGCCTCACTCCTGATGCTCCTGCCCCTCCCCAGCCCTCAACCAAGCGTGGCATCCAGGACCATTGCTCTCGCGTGAGTTGTGGCCGGACGCTTCTCAGCTAAGTCACTGAGGCAAAACGCTGTTCTCGTCATCGGCAGCTTGGTACGGTGAAGCGCATACCATTGGCGGAACGACCTGTTCACCATAGCGATTTCTGCGCTCGCACAAGCCATCAGAGCCTTGCCGATGCAGGACCAGACTGCGCTTTCATCTGAGCTTGCAGCCACGGACGTGAGGGAGAGGCGGCTTGCTGAGAAGCTCGGCTTTGCCGTGCTCATAGGCGGAGCAGGCGCCGTCACCCTCGGTTGGGTTTGGCTTCTGGGCTGGAGCGGGGTGCGCCTTGTCGCCTACCTCATCGGCTAGCCCCAGCGCGGATCCTCGACGGTTGGCGCTAGGGCGGCCAGCTCCAGGAAGAGCGCTAGACATCCCAGATAGACGTTGACCCAGGCAAGCACGGCTGCACCCTCGCTCTGTGCGAATCCTCTCCGCACTCCTGAGGTCCGGCAGAGGATGCAGGCTGCCTGTTTGTTCCAGTTCAGGCAAGCACTGAGTTAAATTTTCTGCAAACCCCGAAACCTAGCATGCCGGCTTTGCGCTTGGTGTAGAGTGAAGATTAAGTATTGACGCCACGCAACATCTCCACTCCACCACGCGAAGTTCGGCTCACCTCTCACCCCCAACCTTCCCGGTCAGCCCAATCGAAGGACCCCAGGCCCCGCCAAGGGGGAAACCAAGGCAAACCGGGTTAGCGGAGAGGCTTTCACATTTTTGCGGTGGAATCTGGCTGCCAACGTGCAGCTCAGCTCATATTACCACACCGTCAGGATCTTTCGAACAACACCCTCAGTGTCCCTGATGAGCATTTTCCATCCGTACCCCAGCTCATCAATGTCTCCGCTAATGCGCATCTCGCGAAGCGCTTCCAAAGCTTCTTCTATGGCCTCGTGAAGATCGTCCGCCAGAACACCTTTTTCGTCGCACACTACCGTATGTTCGTTCGTTAAATCGAAGTGGAAGCGCTGGGGCACGGCTATCCCCCTTGGCAATGCAATGCGGTCAGTTGTCGCTAGGGGGCTCTAGTCTGCCAATTGAACGAGCGTTCCCGCACTAACAGCACCTTTCTCCAAATTCTACTCGACTAGCGCTGGAGCGGCGCACTGAGGACATGTATGGTGTTCGCCTAACTCGCCTTTTGGCTTACATCTGCGGGCTTAGCGGAAGCTGGGGAGGCAAACTACTTCGCTCTGCGGCTGTCATCGCATTGCGGTGTCGGAGGGTTGAACTATGTATCGAGAGTCCATCGACGTCTCAACCGACGATAATTCTCCGGCCTTATCCAGCGCAGCCTCAGCCGTGCGCTTGCATGTTCTTAGGTTACTCAAGGATCTTGCTAGAAAACTGAAGGAACAGGACGGGTTGCCTGGCTCAAAAACTTAGAAACATGCAGTTCGGCTTTTAGCATTGTCAGCCCTACCTTGGCGGCCAGCTGAATGATGAGAGAAGTTGCTCTGCTTCGCTGGAGTTTCAGACGACGAACTGCCCTTCCGTGTTTCGATGCCGCGACTACTTGGTGGTACGCACGCTGTTATGCCGCAGCATAATCCCAAGGGTCAGCCCGGGTTCGCCTCCGAGGCGGCCCTGGCTAGCTTCTCGGCAATCGCCTCGGCTTTCGGATGGGTGTAGCGGAACAGCATGGCCGGGGTTCTGTGGCCACTCACCATGGCGACCTCAGGAACGCTTGCTCGACCGTGTGACTTGACCGGTCAGGCGTGTGGCTGTTCAATTCGGCTGTACAACACATCCAGAGAGCCTACAGGAAAACGCTTTTAAGATCAGTGCTTAGTTGTTCAGGGGCCATAGTCCTTTCCTGGGCACCACCCTTCGAAATCGCCCTTGATTTCGTTGCGGTTTTCGCTCTCAGAGTCCCACCCTGCCGCTGAGGCGGTGAAAGTGGGACACGAGTTGGGTCCGTTTCCCGCTCAAAATTGATCAGGTGCATGGCTCCGCCAGCAAGCCGTTTCTGCTCGGCTCTGCGCGTGTAGTGCTCGGCCATCTTCGACGTCCGCCAGCCAAACATTGCCATTAGCTGCCTCTCGGTCGCGCCGTTCTCGGCCGCGAGAGTCGCGCTAGCTTTGCGCAGACCATGCGAGGAGCAGTGTGGGAGGCCCGCCTCGCGGCACCAATCCTTCATCTTGTTGCCGAATCCGTTCGAAGTGAACGGCTTACCGCGTTCGGTGACCAGAAAGGTCTGGTGCTCGCTCGGGTGCGCATCGATCGCCGCCTGCAGGGCTGGCAGGACGGGTACTTCCAGCGTCATGGGCTTGGCGTTGCGCCCTTTGTGCTGCGTGTAGCGCAAGCTTGCGCCCTGCAGATGCTCACGGCCGAACCGCACCACGTCAGACCGGCGCCCGCCCGCGTACAGCAGCAGCGTGAGGGCGAGATAGGCCTTAGTTCCGATCGGATGCCGTTCGATGAACTGGCGCACCTCTGCCACCGTCCAGGTGTGGAAGCCTTCCGAGGCGGTGGTCAGCATCGACACATCGCGAGCAGGGTTGCGGGGTGCAAGGTTGATCTCAGGTCGGACCGCCCACTTGAACGTGGCGCGAATCGCCTTGAGCGTGTTGTTCGCCCCATCCGGCTTAGCAGCCTTTCTGTCGCGCAGGATGCGTACAGCTGTCGGAGTCATGAGACTCAGAGGAAAGTCGGCAAATCGCAAGTCCGCTCCGGGCCTTGTCGGTTCGTCCCACGTCGCCTCAAGAAGCGAACGGCGTCGGCGCTGCGTCACCAGATCGAGCTGCTTGAACTCCGTTGAGGCGGCATACTCCAGACAAAGCCACTTCCACGTATTCGGCTGCACGATGCGTCGGTCGCGCGGGGGCTCTGCCGGCTCGGCTGTCAGGGCGGCCTTGTAGGCCTCCATGAATGCTTCGGTCCACGGTATTCCATGGAGGCGGACCTTCGGCCGGCCCTTGCGGCGCAGGTAGATGCGGATGTTGCCGTGGCGGTCGACGTCTTCGACACAGAACCTGGGAAGCCTGCTAGGCACGTTGATTGTTCTCCAGGTCACGCGGCGAGGTTCGCCCACGGATCGCTTTTCATCGCCCGCGTATTGACCTCACCATCGTCGGGCAGAGAGGCGAAGGCCGCATCAAGTCGGTTCCGGTCCCAGACCTTGCGGGCATTGATCCGCTTCGGAGGCGGCATGCGACCGTCTTTGACAAGGATGTCGAACAACGAGGCGGACACGCCGACATAGGCGGCCGCTTCCTCGCGACAAACGCCTCGCGGAGGAAGCGACTGCGGCAGCACATCCGCGAGCCGCCGGCGATGAGGAGGATTGCCCAATGAGGCGAATTGGGCTGAATGCGATTTGATCGAGTGTTGTGTCTCGGTCTGCATGTTAGTGACCTGGGTGGCTGCTGAGATTCAGCAGCGTGTACAGACGTGCCGCGTGATTATCTTCAATTGGCACATCAAGCTTGCTGAACAACAAGGTTGATCAGCAGGCGGCACGTTTTCTTTTATTCGACTATCGCCATCCAGCAAGCCGGATCAGACTCATTGCAGAACAGCAAGGGTCGCCACAATCTTTCCGAGGATAGAGAGACGTCCCATCTGAACTGTGTGCTCTACGCCGTTGACGCAAACAATACCGAATAAGCCCTCTCCGGGCACGCAAACCAAATAACCAACGCATGTAGTATTCGGTAGTAACCATGCGTACATGCCCGGTCGATGAACTTGCGCTTGGGTAAGGTCGATTAACACGTGATCCCCATCTCGAACAAAACGATTGCTGACAACTGATTCGACGGCCAACGTAGCGTACTCCGCCTCTTCATTGACGAACCTGTGTACGAAGTCGTTGGGGATAATCAACGGTGGACGGTCGGGATTGCTGCCTCCGTTGTCGCGATAGTAATCGATAGAAACATAGCCGATCCTATCCTTGGGCGTTGTATATTGAAGGCCAAAAGCTAGATAGGCCGGTGATGTTCGAAATAGCTCGGATAGTTCTGAAATTCTGTCGAGAGATGGCTCTGTATATCCGCGCTCCCATTGTGCGAAGGCAGATCTGTTGACGCCAATTCTTCGCGCGGCCTCCTCTTGGGTTAGTCCGGCCAAGTCACGTAGGCGACGCAGCCGCTCGCCAAAGTTGGACTGTTCAGCCGTGTCGGGCTGGAGCGCATGCGGCGGGTTCGAAGCTCCCTGCTCGGCGAGCGGTGTGGCGCGGGAGCCTTCTGCGACGTGCGGTTCACCAGCGGTTCGAGAACGCGTCATCTGCAAGCTCCACGTGTTAGATAAACGAACATATGCCGCGAGTCTTGGAGTGTGTCAACCGCAATCCAGCCATCATTGACGCAGGAAGTTAGGTTCGCTAACGGTATCGGGCGCAGCCGATCGAGGCTGACGGATTCCACTAACGCAGTCTCTGAAAGGCAGAAGCCGCATGGGCACACAGCGCCCGTCCCGGTCGCGGGCTATAGACCGAAATGACTCCTCCAGTCCGACCAATCAGCAGAGCGCGCGGAAGATAGCTTCGCGAAAAAGCGAGGTATGCCGCTCCATTAAGGCCGACTCGGCTAACACCGCCGATTTCCTCTCGGCCGTCCTCGGCGGAGCCGTGGGCAACGCGATCCTCTTTGCCGGCGAGGACGAGAGCTTCCAGGTCGGGGCCCGCGAAGAGATCGAGGCCGCGCTCGCGGCCGGCGCCGGCTCGATGCTGCTGGCGACCGACAGCGACGAGCAACTCGGCCTACGCTTCGTGTTCGACGACTTCGACCAGGCGCTCGCCGCGACCGACCGCATGGGGCCGCCGAGTCTGATCCTCCAGGACGCCGCCAGCGAGACCTTCGTCCTGATCTATCTCCTCGATGAGCCTGTACCGGCCGGCGACCCGCGGCAAGCTGTCTTTGCGGACGTGGTCGGCCGCGCCACGGAGAGCGCGGTGCAGGACGTCCCGCTGCTCGGCGGCGCCGGCGGATGGGAGCCGGCCAGCGACGCCACCGAGGCCGCGCTGGCCGGCGGTGACATGATCACCTACCCGTTCGGCGAACTGATCGGGAAGTGCATGACGCCGGCGCCCGAGCGCGTGGCCGCACGGTCCAATCTTCCCGTGCAAACTGTGCGAGAAGATTCGATTCCCGCCCCGGGCTACGCCGATCTGCCCCGGCACGCGGACGCGATCCTGCATGGCGACCTTGCCGAGGAGCTGCTCGGCCAGGAGATCACGATCGCCTTCGCCCCGAACCGCGAGGCGAAGAAGTGGCCGAACTCGACTCTGACGCTCGGCCAGTTCGTCAACCTGATGGCCAAGCACCAGGTCGGCGACAAGGACGGCAAGAGCTTCCTCACCGGCGAGACCATCGACAAGGTCCGCTCGAAGAGCGCGATCCGGGCCATGCATCTGCTCGGCGTCGACGTCGATTGCGGCCTCGACCTCGCGCCCGTGATCGAGCGCGCCAAGGAGAAGGGCCTCTTCACGATCATCTACACGACGCACTCGCACCTGAAGACCACCACCGAGATCTCGCAGACCCAGTTCACCAACTGGGCCCGCAAGGAGAAGCGCGACACCGAGGTGACGGCCGAGGGCGTGCGCGACTACCTGGTCGTGGTCCGCGCCTACACGCCGGCGACCGCCGACACGATCACGGACGTCCGGGTCCAGCACACCGGCAAGGGTATGCAGATCCTGGTCGAGCACGCGCCCATGTCGAAGTTCCGGGCGATCCTCGCCCTTGACGCGCCCTTCGTGTTCGCCGAGCAGACGGGCTCGCACCAGGAGGCGATGAAGGCCTGGGGTCGCAAGATCCGCGGTGTCTCGCGCATGCTCGGCGCGCCGGTCGACGAGTCGACGCTCGATCCCTCCCGCCTGTTCTACCTGCCGCGCCACGCCAAGGGCGCGGCCCACGAGACCCACGTCATCGCCGGCCGGCTCCTGGACCTGGGAGAGGTCGAGGAGGCCGCGACCGGCGCCTCGTTCGTCGAGGAGGACGCCTTCGCGGCACTGGGCGCGGAGATGGCCGGGGTCGACGTCATCGACCACACCGGCACCGTCACCCGCACGGGCTTCGACGTCCAGGCCTGGAAGCGCGAGCGCGGCGAGCATTTCGAGCTGGCCACCCTGTTCGAGGACACGGCGGCCGAGCGCGTCCGCCACCGCGAGGCGGGCAAGATCACGGTCGAGTGCCCCTTCGACGGCGAGCACTCGAACCCGGGCGACGAGGAGGACATGGGATGCTTCGTCTCGAACGCGAGCGACAATCCGCAGCAGACCGGCTACGTCTTCAAGTGCTCGCACAACTCCTGCGCTGGCCGCACGAAGGTGCAGATGCTGTGCGAGGCGTTCGACCAGGGATGGCTACAGGAGGCGGATTTTACAAACCCGGACTATTCCTGCCGCGTTGATGAGGTCGCATCAGGCGAGGATCACCAGCCCCTGCAAGCCACCCGTACGGCCGCGCAGCGTCTGCTGGCTCTGCGCGAGGAGATCGAGAGTTACACACCTTCAACGGCTCCTCACCTTATCGACCAGGCGTTGCGGAGACTCGCAGAGTGCGGCGCGAGCACAATCGAAAGGTCCGATATCCTCGCCCGCCTCAAAGTGCGCACGAAGAAGTCGAAGGGAGAACTGCAGGAGGCATTCAAGGAAGTCCAGAGGAGGCTCCGCAGCGAAAAGCGGGAGCATGTCTGGAAGATTGAGCCTCCCATCGAACCCGGCGGTCCGCCGCGTGTCGTCATACCAAGTCACCTCGGTTATGCTCGAGCGTATGAAAAGTGTCTGGAGATCATGAATGCAGCTAACGATGCGCGACCTGAGCTGTTCAGGACGGGAATGACCATTAGTCGCATCAGTTACAATTCGCTTCTTGACGAAATTCAAGTCCAATCTGTTGATGAGCACATGTTGGCTGAGAGGCTTTATTGGCGTACGATTTTCATTAAGGAAGCGAACGATGGGGCAGTGACCGAAGATCCCGCTTCTATCAGGCTCGTCAAGCAACTTATGGCTGACCAGCGTTTGGAGTTGCCGCCACTCGTGGGCTTGGCAACAAACCCGTTCTTTGCTGAGAGCGGTGCTTTGGTTACCGCTTCTGGCTACCATTGGGAAAGCGGTATCTATCTCCGCCTCTCGCGGGGGCTGTCTGAGTTGAAACCCCCCGCGAACCCAACACCACAGGATGTTCAGGAGGCGCTTAGTTTTATCTTCGATAATATTTACGTCGATTTTCCTTTTGACGATGGTCCGACGGCAGGAGGTGGCCACAGCTCGCGCGCTCACAGCCTTTGTCTGCTGCTGCAATTCTTCATGAGGCCTATGATTGCTGGGCCCACGCCGATCTACCTGCTGACTAAGCCAGCTCCGGGAACCGGTGCCGGCCTGCTGATGAATGGGACCCTCTACACCGCAACGGGGAGCGAAGCGCAGGCTCAAAGTGTGTCCTCAAGCCGCGAGGAGATGCGCAAGCTGATCACGACGAAGCTCTTGGCCGCCGTGCCTTACGTGTGGTTCGACAATGTCTCGGAGGCACTCAATTCCGGCGAGCTTGCCTCGGCGATCACCTCCCAGGTCTGGACCGATCGGCGCCTGGGTGCCAACGACGACATCCGGGTGCCGATCAGGTCCGGCTGGATAATTGCCGGCAATAACCCGAAGCTCTCCCCCGAACTTGCACGCCGCTGCGTTCCGATCCGGATTGATGCAAAGGGCGATCCTTGTGACCGTCCCAAGCCGTTCAAGCACCAGGATCTCCAGGGCTGGGTGGTTGCGAACCGGTCGGAACTCGTCCATGCGGCACTGACCGTGATCAAGTACTGGGTCGATCAGGGAATGCCGCGCAGCCAGGCTAAGCCGTTGGCGAGTTTCGAGGAGTGGTCGGCCGTGATGGGCGGCGTGCTCGAGACCGCGGGGGTCAAGGGCTTCCTGGGTAACCTCAACCTGATGCGCGAGCAGACAGACGAGCAGAACGGCGCTGTGGCTGCGTTGCTGCAGCACTGGATCGAGCGCGGTGACTTCCAGGAGATGCGGCCGATTGGCAACCCGGAAGACCACAACACCAAAAACAGAGCGTTCAGCGGCGAGATGAGCCTCGTGTCCTTGGTTCATGAGCATGGCCTCGATATTGACTTGCCCAGCTACGATGGGAGACGCCAGACCATGCAACTCTCGAAGCTCCTTAGTGGCCTCAAGGACAACGTGTTTAGGCTGAAGGTTAATGGCGCTGAGCGGCAGGTCACGCTTCGCACGGGCATGCACAAGGGCAGCAATACGAAGGGCTTCTGCCTAGAGGTTGCCGGCTGACGCAAGATCCGAAAGCCACGAAGGTTCAGTCTCACGCACTCGCCACAGGCCTGCTGCGGGATATTTCTGAGCCCGGTACCTGCGGGTACCGGGTTTCTTCGTTCGAGCGAAGGACATCCGAGCAAGAACCGATTCCGCGCTGTCGTACGCTGGCCCGGATCGTTGAGCCCTTCGATGATGATAATGTCCTTGTTTCCACCACGGACAAGGCGTTGTCGAACGGGCACGCCCTCTGTATCCCTGAAGCTCGGAAGTGATCTGAAGTTCGCACCACACTCTGGCCGGCAAAAATCGGCGAACGGGCAGAAGTTCACCGGAGAAAAAGTTCTTAAAATTAAGAGACTTGCTATGGTTTCCGGCAGGGCGGTGAGACCGGTATGATCTTCACACAAAGAAGGAAAACAAAACTTTCTATCGCTCTGGGGCCGGCGGTGCGGTACCACGTGCGAAACCTGTGGGCTCCTGAAGGAGATGTGGATGTTCACCAGTTCGCCGGATTGCCCGCCGGCATAGCTAAGTCTCAGAGGTGTATAAGGATTTCGTCCGGCATGGCAGGGCCTGCTTGCCGGACGATGCCGGAGGTCAACGCCATTTACGCTGGCCTGTCTCTCTGCACTCAACCCCCACCCACCACCCTCGTCTCCACCGCACTCACCCCACCAGCCTAATCCCCTCGCCACCCACGAACGCCCCGCCGCAATGTCGCTTGACCTCCACCCCAGCATGACCGGCGGCTCGGGCCTCAGCTGAGCCGGCCGCTCGCCCGGCAGCGTAGGTAGACGGTGTAGGAGCCCAAAGGCCGGCAGGAGCAGCGCGTCGCGCCGTATCGGTTGGCCGGCGCCTCATCGCTCGCCTGAAAGTGGCAGGCCTTTGCGGGCGCCGCACGCGACCGGACGAGGGGTGAGGTTGCGTGCAGAAACGTGATGCTCAAGCGCCTTTCGGTGAGAGGTATTCAGCCCCACGTCGCCACACGGGTCTGCACTCAACCGCAAGTCTGCCCGGGCGGACTTGGCAGCTCTCTCGAACCGGCCGTGGGCTGGCCATGAGGAGGAAGGCTAGAGCGTTTTCCACGATCCCTGAACCGCTCCGGGAATTTCGGAGGCTGTTTGGTTTGGATCAGGCAGCCAAGGCTCGGACCTCGGCTTGTGCATAGTAGCGTGCTTCGGCCTCGGCGGG